>NZ_JBATXN010000001.1:0-2712 GCF_049673265.1 Mycobacterium sp.
TTGCTGCAGCTGTCTGCTGGCGACGGCATGAACGTTCGGACGGCGATGCTGGTTGCCGCAGGATGGTTAGCGGTGTGTGCGCTGCCGCTGCTGCTAACCGCACGCCGGCTGCCTTCGGCGGGTGAGGTCGCCCAGCCCGAGGGCGGCTTGATCGGTGGTTACCGCAAGTTGTGGAATGAGCTGGCCGCCGAATGGCGCCGGGATCGCAACTTGGTGTATTTCGTGCTGGCCAGCGCGGTGTTTCGGGATGGGCTGGCTGGCGTGTTGACCTTCGGCGGCGTGCTCGGTGTCAACGTTTATGGGATCTCACCGGCCGATGTGCTGATATTCGGGGTTGCCGCGAGCGTGGTGGCGGCGCTTGGCGCGGTGGTCGGCGGGCTGGTCGATGATCGGATCGGATCCAAGACGGTGATCGTCGCATCGCTCGCCAGCATCATCGCGGTGTGTCTGACGATGATGGCGTTGTCCGGTCCCGGCGCATTCTGGCTCTGCGGACTGCTGCTGGGCCTGTTCATCGGGCCCGCGCAGTCGTCGGCGCGCACGCTGCTGCTGAGGATGTCCAGAGACGGTAAGGAAGGCGTGGCCTTCGGCCTTTACACGATGACCGGGCGTGCGGTGTCGTTCTTGGCGCCCTGGCTGTTTTCGGTTTTCGTCGACGTGTTCGGCGCCGTCCGCGCCGGCATGGGAGGGCTGTGTCTGGTCATGGGCGCCGGGTTGCTGGGCTTGCTGATGGTGCGCGCCCCGAGCCGAAGCCTCACGCCGACCGGGGTTTGACGCGTTCAGCTCGACCCGTTGCAGACCGTCAGACCAACGCCGGTGCGCTCGTTGACCTCGACGCCGTCCACGGTCAGCGTGCAGGTGACGTCGTGGCCGATATTGATGATCGTGATACTGGCTTTGGCGCTGCTCGACGCAGCCAGGGTGACTTCCTTGCTCCACGGCAACACGACGTTGAATTCGGTCTGCATCAACCCGTCGTTGTCCACATAGGTGATGCTGATGGCGCGGCCTTCGCCGGTGACGTTGTAGCCGACGGTCTGTGTCGCGCCCGCAGCGGCGGGCGGAGCGGATTCGGTGCTGCTCGGCGCGGATGCGCTGGCGGACGACGACGGCGAGGTGGATGTGGTCGACGCCGCGTTTGGTGAACTGGGCATCGCCGGCAACGGGGGCACCTCGGTTTGCTTCCTCGCCGTGCCGTTGGCGATCACCAGGGCGATGACCAGGGCGGCGACCAGCAGCACCGCAGCACCAGTGACGATCCACAGCCAGCGCGGTGCCTTCGCCCTGCCAGGCGTGGGTTCTTCCGGCGGTTGATCCGCCTGAGGTTGACCGTGCGTCCAGTACCGCGGGAGTTGCTCGGTCGGGTGGGTTGCGTTCGAATTGGGCGCTGTGCCCGGGTAGTGCGGGGGCGGATAGAACGACTGTCCGCTGTATGCCGGGTCGGCGTACGGCGGATAAGGCTGACGTATTCGCTGGGTTTGTTCGGTCCCCTCTTGAGCTGAACGCGTCTGCTCGGACCGACGCGGATCGTTCATGCCCACCTCATGGGTGCAGGTTACCTGCAGCACGACTCCCGCCGCCGAGACTTCCGCTGAGCGGCTGTGATCCGCGCAGGCTGAGTTAGATCGCTGATAGGCGAAGAGCCGCCGGTGCGCTTTCGGGCACGATCGGATTGCGCGGCCGGACCGGCGAAATCCGCTGATAGGTGGAGCCGAGTGGAGGACGCGGGTCAGGTTCGCCCTTGTTTGGCCAGAGCGCGACCGCCCGTTCCGACTGCGCGGTGATGGTGAGGGCGGGGTTTGCGCCGAGGTTCGCCGAAATAGCGGAACCATCAATCACATGCAAGCCCGGATGCCCGTACAGCCGTTGATATGGGTCGATGACGCCGGACGCGGGTGAGTCCCCGATGGGGCAGCCACCGATGAAATGCGCCGTGGTCGGAATGTTGAAGATGTCGGTGTACAGGCCACGCGGATCGCCGTCGAGCTTGTCGGCAGCGCGCCGGGCGACCTCATTTGCGATCGGAATCCAGTTGGGGTTGGGCTCGCCCTTGCCCTGGCGGGAGGTCATCTTGGTGCCGAGAAGGCCGCGCTTGAGATAGGTAGTGAGCGAGTTGTCGAGATCTTGCATAACAAGCAGGAGCAGACCCCGCTCGCTGGCCCTGTGGACGTTAAAGGTCCGGACGAACGCAGCTGGGTGGCGCAGGTTGATCAACGCCCATTTGGCCAGGCGGTGCTTGTCGCCGTCCACCAGGGTTGTGTTGAGCAGTGCCATCGCGTTGCTGCCCTTGCCGCCGCGGAAGGCCTCGATGTGGGTGTTCGCATCCGGGTGAATCGATGACGTCCCGGCGATGCCTTGGGCCATGTCGGTTCGCGAGCGGGAGATGGCCATCAGAGCAGCCTCCGAGTTGGTTCGCGCCAATTCACCGAGCCGTGGCGATATGTGCGGTAGCGAACCGCTGGCTCGTAGTCGGTGCAGCAGATTTTGCGTGCCGATCGCGGCGGCGGAAAACACAACCTGATCGGCCCGCCATATCCGGCGTTGCCTGCGCACCCACCGTCCGCTACGAACGGTTTCGACTTCATACCCGCCGCCCTCTGACTCGCGCACATCGACGACCGTTGTCATGGGATGAGTCTGTGCCCCAGCTTTTTCCGCGAGATACAGGTAGTTACGTTCGGTGGTGTTCTTGGCGTTGTGCGGGCATCCGGT
>NZ_JBATXN010000002.1:0-3476 GCF_049673265.1 Mycobacterium sp.
CTCCGAGGCGGCTCGCGGCGGCACAGGAACGTCGATCCCTGCGCAGCAGGAGTCAATCCGCCGCGCACCGACCGAGCCCGGCGCACCAGCGCGGCGTCAGCCTCCTGGCCGCAACGGCTACCAGGCCAGCCACTACCAGCGCTGATACCTTCGCTACGCTGTCGGTCATGCAGCGCCGCGTCGCCCTGATCACCGGCCCGACATCGGGGATCGGCGCGGGCTACGCACGCCGCTATGCAGCCGACGGCTACGACTTGGTGTTGGTTTCTCGCGATGCTGACCGGCTCACCGAATTGGCCGCCGAATTGCGCGACGAGGCCGGGCGCGCCGTCGAAGTGCTGCCGGCCGACCTCGCCGAGTCGGCCGACCGCGGCAAGGTCGCAGAGCGGTTGGCCGCCGGCGTGGATGTGCTGGTGAACAACGCCGGATTCGGCACGTCCGGTGAATTCTGGACCGCCGATCCCGCTCTGCTGCAGTCCCAGTTGGACGTCAATGTCACTGCGGTGATGCAGCTGACCCGAGCCGCGCTGCCCGCGATGATCGAAGCCGGCACCGGCACAGTCGTCAACATCGCCAGCGTCGCCGGGTTGCTGTCCGGGCGGGGCTCGACTTATTCGGCGTCCAAGGCGTGGGTGGTGTCGTTCACCGAAGGCCTGGCCGGGGGGTTGCGCGGCACAGGTGTTGGCATCCATGTGGTGTGTCCGGGCTACGTGCACACCGCATTTCACGAACGGGCCGGCATCGACATGGCCTCGCTGCCGTCGTTCATGTGGCTCGAGGTCGACGATGTGGTCCGGGAAAGCCTGGCCGATATCGGCCGGGGCAAGGTGGTCATCATCCCAGGCATGCAGTACAAGACGATCACCACCGCCAGCCGGATGGTGCCGCGAAACCTGGCGCGCGCCGCCACCAGAACGTTCGGCCGGGGCCGTGGCCGAACCTGACCTGACCGCGACCGACCGTGACGAGTTGGCCGAGCTGGTGCGCCAATTGGCGGTGGTACACGGTCGCGTCACGTTGTCGTCGGGCAAAGAAGCCGACTACTACGTCGACCTGCGCCGCGCCACCTTGCACCACCGCGCGGCGCCGCTGATCGGCCGGCTGATCCGCGAACTCACCGACGACTGGGATTACGCGGCCGTCGGCGGCCTGACCCTGGGCGCTGATCCAGTCGCCACCGCTGTCATGCACGCACCCGGTCGCGTGATCGACGCCTTTGTGGTGAGAAAGTCAGTGAAAGCCCATGGCATGCAACGTCTTATCGAAGGTCCCGACATCTCCGGACGAAGGGTCCTGGTGGTGGAGGACACCAGCACCACCGGCGCCTCGGCGATGACCGCGGTGCGCGCCGTGCAAGACGCCGGCGGACAGGTGGTTGGCGTGGCGACCGTGGTTGACCGCGCTACCGGTGCCGCCGAAGCCATCGAAGCCGAGGGCTTGCCGTACCGCAGCGTGCTGGGGCTGGCGGATCTCGGGCTGCATTAGCGATCGTGCGTACATTCATCGCGATGGTGGTGACGCTGGCGCTGGCCTGCGCGTGTTCGAATTCGGCTGCACACCAACAGGTCTATGGCGCGTTGACCGCCCGGCTCGGCGAATCATTGGCGGTGCTGGGCTGGAACACGTCGATGTCCAACCTGCGCTGGCAAGACGACTACGTGCTTGTCGATGTCGATGCGGCGCCGACCGACCCCGCTAAGCCCCACGCCGATGCCCGCGACATCCGGTTCGGCCTCTACGGTGCGGTGGCGCACCCCATCGAGACCACCGGCATTGGCAGCTGTAGCACCGTGAGAAACCCGAAAAGCTCTGTACTCCAATCTCTTTCATCTCCCGGCGGCAAACGATTGACCGGCACGGTGTGTCTGGGCCCGCTGGCGGACCGCAGCGCAGTGCGCGGGGTGTACCTCTATTCGCCCCGCGACCGGATCGCCGACACCGCAGCGGCGTACCCGGCGGCGTTTCCGGTCGGGGTGCTGCCGACGAAAGAGAGCGACACCGGTTTGGTGGTCAAGACCACCAGCGTCGCCGCCTGGCGGGCCGACGGCACCCAGCTGACCCAGGCGTCGCTCGGCGATCCGGCTGCCTTCAACGGCCAGGGGTACATGCTGCTCGGGTTGCAGGCCGACACCATCGCGGCGAAGTACCACGACGACTCCGCGGCTCGCGGCGGCCCGATGATGTTGCTCGCCGCCCCGACCCTGCCCGCGCCCGGCCTGAGCCCGGCCTGTTCGGCTTACGGGTCATCGGTGCTGATCCTTCCGGAAGCATCGCTGAACGCCGTGCACGTCAGCGCTTCACTGTGCACCCAGGGCGACATCAACGAGGCGCTGCTCTACGCGACAATCGCGGTGGTAGGTACTCACGCCGCGGTCTGGACCCTCAGATGAACGAGCCGGGGCCAACCGAATGGGCTACTGCGGCAAGCGGAGTCGGGCCGTGGACCGGCCCCCTGCCTGACGACCCCCGGTACGACCCTGCGCTGCTGCGTGATGGCGACACCCGCAACGTCGTCGACGCCTATCGGTACTGGACGCGTGAGGCGATCGTCGCCGACATCGACAAGCGGCGACACCCGTTGCATGTGGCGATCGAGAACTTCGGCCACGACGCCAACATCGGTGGGGTAGTGCGCACCGCCAACGCGTTCGCCGTCGACACGGTCCACATTGTGGGGCGCCGTCGGTGGAATCGCCGGGGTGCCATGGTTACCGACCGCTACCAACGGCTACGCCATCACGACCACATCGCCGACCTGCTGCGCTTCGCAGCGGAAGCGGACCTGACGGTGGTCGCTGTCGACAATCTGCCCGGCGCAAGGCGACTCGAGCAGACGACGCTGCCGCGCAATTGTCTGCTGCTGTTCGGTCAGGAAGGCCCCGGCATCAGCGACGACGCCCGGGCGGGTGCGGCCCTGACCGTCTCGATCGCCCATTTCGGGTCGACGCGCAGCATCAATGTCTCCGTCGCGGCAGGCATCGCCATGCATAGCTGGATCAGCCAACACGGCGACATCGCGCAGGCTTGGTAGCGCTCCTTCACCGCCCCGCCGGTTCGAATTCGATTGGCAGAGTGGTTGGTCCGGTTAGCGCGGTCAGCGGTTTCCATGGGGCCGGTCCGGTTCGCCGGGGGTTTGGCATATGCCGAGTCATGACCGTCAGGGCTTCGGCGAGTTCGAGCCGCGCGAGGTTAGCGCCGAGGCAGTAATGCATGCCGGCGCCGAAAGTCTGTATCGCGGGGGCGCCCTCGCGGGTGATGTCGAGTTGGTCGGGGTTGTCGTAGACGGCGGGATCCCGGTTGGCCGAGGCGGTGTTGGCGACGACCAGTGTGCCGGCCGGAATGATGACCCCGGCAAGTTCGACATCCTCGAGGGCGATGCGCAGGGTGCCCCAGGCGATTGGAGAGTGTCGCATGGTTTCCTCGACCGCATTGGCGGCCAACTCTGGGTGATCAGCCAGCAGCGTCCACTGGTCGGG
>NZ_JBATXN010000003.1:0-3451 GCF_049673265.1 Mycobacterium sp.
GCTCCAGATAGAAGTCCTCCAAGCCGTAGTCGGCGAGCAGATCTAGCACGAAGCGCAACAGCGAGGCCAGTTCGTCGTGGAGTTGCTCGCGGCTGCAAAAGATGTGCGAATCGTCCATCGTGAACCCGCGGGCCCGCGTCAGCCCGTGCACCACACCGGATTTCTCGTAACGGTAAACGGTGCCGAACTCGAAGAGCCGCAACGGAAGCTCGCGATACGACCGGCCCCGCGACCGGAAGATCAGCGTGTGCATCGGGCAGTTCATCGGCTTGAGGTAGTAATCCTGCCCCGGCTTGCGCACGGTCCCGTCGTCGTTCAGCTCCGCATCGAGATGCATCGGCGGGAACATGCCGTCGGCGTACCAGTCCAAGTGTCCCGAGGTGTGGAACAGTTGCGCCTTGGTGATGTGCGGGGTGTTGACGAATTCGTAGCCGGCTTCGATGTGCTTGCGCCGCGAGTACTCCTCGAGCTCTCGGCGCACGACGCCGCCTTTGGGGTGGAAAACCGCTAGCCCAGAACCGATTTCGTCGGGAAAGCTGAACAGGTCCAGCTCGACGCCCAGCTTGCGGTGGTCGCGGCGTTGCGCTTCTTCGACCAACTGCAGATGGTGGTCGAGCGCCTCGGCCGACTCCCACGCGGTGCCGTAGATGCGCTGCAAGCTGGCGTTGTTCTGATCGCCGCGCCAGTACGCGGCAGAACTTCTGGTCAGCTTGAACGCCGGGATGTGCTTCGTGGTGGGGATGTGCGGTCCGCGGCACAAATCGCCCCAAACCCGTTCCCTGGTACGGGGATTGAGGTTGTCGTAAGCTGTGAGCTCGTCGCCGCCGACTTCCATCACGTCGGGGTCCCCGGACTTGTCGTCGACGAGTTCGAGCTTGTAAGGCTCCTTGGCCAGCTCTTCGCGGGCCTGCTCCTTGGATTCGTAGACCCGTCGGGAGAACAGCTGCCCCTCCTTGAGGATCTGACGCATCCGCTTTTCCAGCGCCTCCAGATCCTCCGGCGTGAAGGGCTCCGCCACGTCGAAGTCGTAGTAGAAGCCGTCGGTAATCGGCGGCCCGATGCCGAGCTTGGCGTTGGGGAACATGTCTTGGACGGCCTGGGCCAACACATGGGCGGTCGAATGCCGGATGACGCTTCGACCATCGTCGGTGTTGGCCGCCACCGGGGTGACCTCGGCGTCGTCGGCCGGAATCCAGCTCAAGTCGCGCAGCTTGCCCTCGCCGTCGCGCACCACCACGATCGCGTCGGGAGCACCGCGGCCCGGCAGGCCCGCTTCGCGCACCGCGGCGGCCGCGGTCGTCCCGGCAGGCACCCGGATCGGGGCTGCTGGGGCGGGGTGTGCGAGGGCGGTCATCGACGCGGTCTCCATGCTCTTCTATGGGGTTCCGTCGGGTGTTCAAACGGACCCGACCATGCTATCGGGGGCCTTAGGGCTGGCCGGGTTTGAGTAACACAAACAGCGCCTCGGCCTCGGTCAGCACGGTGTCACCGTCGCTCAACCGGCCCGACACGAAGATCTTGCGACCCTCCACCCGGTCGACCCCCGCATCGATCTGCAGCTCCTTTTCGATCGGGACGACCTGGCGGTAATTGATGTGCAGGTATGCGGTGCGTTGGCGAGGGCCGCCGGTGATCACCCCAGACGTCATACCCAGGACCGAGTCGAACAGCAGCCCGAGCGCGCCCCCGTGCACGGCGCTGTTGCGCCCGAGGTGAAACCGTCGAAAGCGGGCCCAGCCCTGGATGCGGCCGTCGTCAGTGCGATGCACCTTCATCGGCACCGGCAAGATGTTGCCGCGGTTGGGCAGGTCCATTCGTCGGCCCGACGGCGTCGTCCACTCGTCCACGTCGAACGGGCTGAGCAGGCCGGACACCTTTTCGATCAGGTCGGCCGCCTCACTGATC
The DNA here is from genome assembly GCF_049673265.1 of Mycobacterium sp. Taxonomy (GTDB): domain Bacteria; phylum Actinomycetota; class Actinomycetes; order Mycobacteriales; family Mycobacteriaceae; genus Mycobacterium. The sequence goes on from NZ_JBATXN010000003.1 coordinate 1,906, forward strand.
ACCCCGTCGGGTGCGTCGACCGCGCGGGCGTGATCCTGCAGCGTGCGCACCGCTTCGATGAACCGCCCGTAGTCGGGCCCGCCTCTGGTGGTTGGTTCGGGCGGATTGAATCCGCCGCCCGGGTGTCGCATGTGTTCGCCGGCCACCAGAACACTGTGCCATGCATCGAAATCGACACCAGCGCGACGAAGTGCGAGAGCAGATGTCGCTGGCGTCGATCTCGGCGAGGCCGAACGGTGGCCGGGCTGCGCCCGCGGCAGCTAGTTGTCCTGTGCGGCGCCGGCGGCGGCCAGCGTCTCGAATTCCTCGTCGGACAGCGTGATCTCGGCGGCGGCTACGTTCTGCTCCAAGTGGGCGACGCTGGACGTGCCGGGAATGGGCAGCATCACCGGCGATCGCCTCAGCAGCCAGGCCAGCGCCAGCTGCGAGGGCGTCGCGTCGTGGCCGTCCGCGACTTTCTGCAGTGGACCATCGGGGGCCGCCAGCGGTCCCGCGGCCAGCGGGAACCACGGGATGAAAGCGATGCCCTGGCTCTCCGCGGCATCCAGCAGCGGTTCGGCGGTGCGAGCGGCCAGGTTGTACATGTTCTGCACCGAAACAATCGGCGCGATCACCTGTGCGGCGGTGAGCTGGTCGACGTCGATCTCCGACAGCCCGATGTGGCGGACCTTGCCTTCGGTCTGCAGCTTGCTCAGCTCCCCGACCTGTTCCTCCAGCGGGAAATTGGCGTCGATGCGGTGCAGCTGGAAAAGGTCGATGGTCTCGACGCCGAGCCGGCGCAAGCTCATTTCGCATTCCTGACGCAGATAACTGGGATTGCCCAGCGGAATCCACACGTCCGGTCCGGTCCGCAGCAGCCCGGCCTTGGTGGCGATCACCAGTCCGTCGTAGGGATGCAACGCCTCGCGAATGATGTCCTCGGAGACGTAGGGACCGTAGGAATCGGCGGTGTCGATGAAGTTCACGCCGAGCTCGACGGCGCGGCGCAACACTCGCACGGCTTCGCCGCGATCGGCCGGCGGCCCCCAGACGCCCTTGCCGGTCAGGCGCATTGCGCCGAAGCCGAGTCGGTTTACCGTCAGCTCGCCGCCGAGGGTGAGGGTTCCGGACGCTTGGGCTGTAGTCACTTCTACGACCGTACGCCGCGCCTGGCAAGCTAAGCAGGTGGACTTGTACACGATGAGCAACCTGCCGCTGACCTATCCCGAAGTCGGTGCGACGGCCGGTCCGCCGCCGCCCGGATACCGCCACCTCGGCTTTGTGTCCCAGATCGGCGCAGGTCACCAGCGTTTCGTGGACGCCGCTGATGCGGTGATGCACTGGGGTATGCAGCGCGGCGCCGGACTACGCGTCCAGCCCAGCAGCGACGTGGTCGAGGTCGGCGCGGTGGTGATGGTCACGATGGGTTTCCTGAAAGCGCCGTGCCGCGTGGTGTACGTCATCGACGAACCGACCGTGCGGGGCTTTGCCTATGGCACCCTGCCCGGTCATCCCGAGTCCGGTGAGGAACGGTTCGTGGTTCGCCACGACCCGGTCACCGCCGCGG
>NZ_JBATXN010000004.1:0-1965 GCF_049673265.1 Mycobacterium sp.
TCGGAAGCCAGGCTGGTCTGGCCCGAGAACAAGGCGTCAAGGCTGCTGGCGTTACCCAGATCGTTGAACAACGTTTCCCACCCCGCCGGGCTGCTCAAATCCCCCAACAACCCGGTCAGCACACCGGGGTCCAAAAAGTCCGTCGGGTTCACCGCCGTCACTGCCGACGTGGCCGCTGAGCCCACCGCCAAATCCAGGATGTCGTCGAAGACATCGGCTTTGGCCGTCGGGGCACCCGCCAAGGGGTACAACCCAAACGCCATAAAGGCCCCCGCGCCTGCCCCCAGACCCGCTACACGCGTGCGACGGCGCGCCTTCGCCTTCAGTGATCGACGATTCTTCTTGCTGTGTTGTCCAGACATGGATGACTTCCCTCCCGGAGTTGCTGGCTTATCGCTGGCACGAACTGCTCTCTCAGCCCGGCTTAAGGTAACCCTTGGGTGAACCCACGTCCAGAAAATTAGACAATTAATTCAAGATCACCTTGGAAATTTTTGGCACTCGCTGAGCGAGCAAACTCTGCCAGGCCTCGCGGCTCGCTAAGGTGCCACGGTGCAGGCACTATCGAGGAGAAGGCGGGCCCCAAGCGCCGCAAACACAGATTTTGCACAGCAGGAGCAAAACTCACGGCGTGTCGCAGCTGAGCTACGACAAAGATTCTTTCAGACCGATCACATCTTTACCTGGGCTATCGATCTGGCCTGCGCTCGCGACGCTCGGGAGCGGACTCGATCAGGGCGGTTGCGCTGTGGCGCGAAAACTTTCGTCCAACCCACGACGAACGCATGAATAATTTGGTTTAAGTGCAATACAGTCCTGGCAATCCACGATGGCAGCCGCCGTTCCGGCGGAAGACAGGTCGGCACAAATGGCGAGCAAGCAGGTTGAGCCCACGGGGCTTTCGGGTGAAGCGCGCGAGCGCATCAGCGCCGAGTTGGACCGGATTCGTGAACGGCGCGATCGACTGGAGGCCGAGGTCAGAAGCGACCGCGGCGCGGTAAGTGACCACGCTGACGCCGCCGACGCCATCCAGCGCGCCGACGAACTGGCCAGCCTGGACGAGCGGATCATCGAGCTGGACCGGCTGCTGCGCACCGGCCCGTTGCCGACGAACGGGGCCGACACGCTGCCCTTCGGAACCGAGGTAATTCTGCGATTTTCCGACGGGGCGGTGATCAAGATGCAAGTGATCTCCGTCATCGAAGAGGCTCCGGTCGACGGCGAAGCCGAGGCGTTGACGGCAGGCAGTCCATTGGGGCTGGCGCTGGTCGGACGGAAAAAAGGCGAGAAGGTCACCTACACCACGCCGCAAGGCGAAAATCAGGTCGAGCTGTTGGACGTCAAGTACCCGAAGTAGCTCGCCGTAGACTTTTCGCCGATGGCCGAGATTGCGGCGAGTACACAGCTACCCCTCAAGACGCAGGTATGGCGGTTCGTCGTCACCGGCGGATTGTCGGCGATCGTCGACTTCGGTCTTTACGTGCTGCTCTACAAAGCCGTTGGCATACAGGTGGACCTGTCCAAAGCGACCAGCTTCGTCGTCGGCACGATCACCGCATACCTGATCAACCGCCGATGGACGTTTCAGGCGTCGCCGAGCACCGCCCGGTTCCTGGTCGTGATGGCGCTCTACGGGGTCACCTTCGCGGTGCAGGTCGGGCTCAATCACCTCTGCCTCGCATTACTTGACTACCGAGTCTGGGCGGTACCGCTGGCGTTCGTGATCGCGCAGGGCACCGCCTCGGTGATCAACTTCGTGGTTCAGCGCTCGGTGATCTTCCGGCTGCGCTGAGCCGTGACATACAACAGGTAGCCTCTTTGTCGATGTTTAGCAGCGACATTCCCACCACTGCGACCCGGCTGACCGGGTTCGGCCGCACCGCGCCATCAGTGGCACAGGTGCTCTCCACGCCGGACCCTGAGCTGATCGCGAAAGCGGTGGCGCACGCCGCGGATGCCGGCGGT
>NZ_JBATXN010000005.1:0-4507 GCF_049673265.1 Mycobacterium sp.
CGCGACGCGGCCGCCGACGCAGGCGTTCCAGTCGTGGTGAGCGACGAGGCAGTGGAGGATTTCTCGGCCGACGAGCCCTTTGACGCAGTGGTGTGCTCGCTGGTCTTGTGTTCGGTGAATGACCCTAATTCAGTTCTGCAGCAACTGTTTTCGTCGTTGCGCCCGGGTGGCGAGCTGCGCTATCTGGAGCATGTGGCCAGCGGCGGGATTCGCGGCCGATTCCAGCGGCTCGCCGATGCGACGATATGGCCGAAGCTGGCGGGTAATTGTCACACTCACCGCCACACCGGCGAGTCGATCCGCGCCGCGGGATTCGAAGTGGACATTGCCCGAACCGAGCAGACGTTGCCGGTGTGGGTGCCGCTGCCGGTATCGGAGTTCGTGCTCGGCCGGGCGCGGCGGCCGGCTTAGTTCAGCAGCGCGGGCAGCCGCTGCAGCAGTGTCGGCAACGCCTTGCTGGCCGACTCGCGCACGGTGAGGGTGGCACTGTCGGACAGCGGCGTTGGCTCCGGGTTGACCTCGATGACGACCGTGCCGCGCGCCAGCGCCATCTCGGGCAGGCTCGCCGCTGGATACACGATGGCCGAAGTGCCCACCACGATCAGCACGTCGGCGGCGACTGTCGCGTCCACCGCACGCTGCCATGGTTCCTCTGGCAGCGGCTCGCCGAACCATACGATGTCGGGCCGGATCAATCCGCCGCAGTTGCACGTCGGTGGCTCAACTTCCAGGGCCGGCTCGGGCATCTCGGGCAGTTCGCCGGTGTAGGGCAAATCGCAAGTCGCGCAACGGAAGTCAAACAAGCTGCCGTGCAGGTGATGCACCGGCGAGCTACCGGCACGCTCATGCAGGTCGTCGACGTTCTGGGTGACGACGCTGACCTCGGTGTGGTCCTGCCAGGCCGCGACGGCGCGATGCCCGTCGTTGGGCTCGACAGTTGCCACCAGGTAATGCCGCCACAAATACCAGCCCCACACCCGTTCGGGGTTGGCAAGCCAGCCTTGGGTGCTCGACAACTCGTAGGGGTCGAAACGAGCCCACAGCCCGTTCTTGTCGTCGCGAAACGTCGGCACGCCGCTCTCCGCGGAGATCCCCGCGCCGGACAAGACCGTGATCCGCACCCCACCAAGATAGCGGCGATCGCAAACTCGGCGAAGCCGAGGAGTCGGGCAATCGATGTAGCCGGACTGCGCGATACTGAGCAGGTGGAGCTGGGGGAATGGCTGCGGGTCGACGGGCGAGCTGGTCGACCGCTGTTCGACCAGCTGCGAAACCAGATCATCGACGCGATTCGAGACGGTAGGTTGCCGCCCGGAACCCGGCTGCCGACGGTCCGCGAATTGGCCGGTCAGCTGGGCCTGGCGGTCAATACCGTGGCTCGCGCGTACCGCGAGTTGGAGACCGCCGGCGTCGTCGAAACCCGCGGGCGCTTCGGCACATTCGTCGCCCGCGCCGACCCGTCGGATTCCGCGATGGCCGCCGCGGCGCGCAGCTACCTCGACGTCGCACGAGGACTGGGACTGGGCAAGGCCGAGGCGCTGCGTTACCTCGAGGCCGCCTCCGACGACTGAGATCAGCGCAGAACTGTGACCAGCGTGCGCACGTTGCGCGTGGTGGTCGACGATTTGTATCGCTTCTTGCCCATCGTTTTGCCGATGGTGCTGTCGAGCGTGTGGTTCTTGGCCACTTGCCAATAGATCACCCGAGCAGAACCGGGTCCGCGGCTGATCTTCTCGTCCGCCCCGGCGTTGTCAGCCAGCGCGGCGAGTTCGTCGAGCACGTCGGCATCGCTGACAAACGTCACGTAAGACTGGTAGCCGTCCCGCTCGGCCTCGAACGGGTAACCATCGACGATGGTCTGCACCGTCTCGACGGGGTACACCAGCACCCATGCGTCATATCCGAATCGCTGCCGCAGCGCGCTCTCGGCCATGGCGCGGACCGCATCCGCACCAGAGCGCGACTCCAGCAGAATGTTGCCGGTCGCCAAAACCGTTCGCACTTGCCCAAACCCGGCTTCAGTCAACGCATCCGCTACGTCGGCCATCTTGAGGTTGATGCCGCCGACGTTCACCCCGCGCAGAAACGCCGCGTAACGGGTCATGAACGTGATGGTAGCGGCACTGCGACGACTAGTAGGCTTTCGCCATGGGACGCCATGTGTTCGACGACAAGCTGCTGGCCGTGATCGCCGATAATTCCCTCGGCGTGCTCGCCACCGTCAAGCGCGACGGGCGTCCACAGCTGTCCAACGTCAGTTACCACTTCGATGCCCGCACGCTCGCCGTCCAGGTGTCGGTCACCGAGCCGCGCGCCAAGACCCGAAATCTGCGCCGCGACCCGCGGGCCTCGTTGCTGGTCAGCTCCGACGACGGCTGGTCCTATGCCGTCGCCGAGGGCACCGCACAGCTGACACCGCCGGCGCTGGCGCGCGACGACGAGACGGTCGAAGCGCTGATCACGTTGTACCGCAACATCGCCGGTGAACACCCGGACTGGGACGACTACCGCCAGGCCATGGTCACCGACCGTCGCGTCCTGCTGACAATGCCGATCGCACACGTATACGGCATGCCTCCGGGCGTGCGGTGACTCAGGTCGATGGCGCGACTACTCCGCACGCCGCGTCGCGGCGCGCATCGTCGCCGCGTTAGGCTGCGGGCATGGCTGCATCCAAGTCGGGGCCGGAGTCCGGGTCGGAGGACGGCACCAAACGTAAATTCCGAGAAGCCCTAGAGCGCAAGAACGCAAAGTCGGCGACCGGAGCGGCTCATAAGGACGGCGGCGCCAAGGGCCCCCGCGCGCACGGACCGCTGGAGAACCGTCGAGAGTTCCGGCGTAAGAGCGGGTAGTCAGCTACCCGGCAGACGGCAGCTCGGCTTTCTCTTCGCGATCGGCAATCCCGAAAAATACGGCGGGAACGACGAATTCAATTGCTGCGAGCACTTCCTGGAACCAGTGTGGCCGGCCATTGTAAACCAGCGAAATCAACCGTCCAACACCGCTTAGCAGCATCAACCCGGCCAATAGGCGCACGTCGCCTGCCCGGATCGGAGATTTGCGGGCGGCCCGTAGCCAAGCGAGGCCATACCCGGCGAAATAAGCAGAGTAGAACCGCTCCCGCGAATCGACCGTCGCGTTGGCGTCCGTCGCGCCGGGAACCGAGGCCGTCCCAAGCGCGAAATGGTAAACGCCGATGGCGATACAGGAGAGTCCGGTGAATCCCGCCAAGTTCCTCAAGTAGGTGCCGGCCATCCTGACGCACTCCCCTCACCGAGCCTTTTGCGTACTGTCACCGTAGCCGGTAAGCACCGTCCTAGACTGTGACCGTGCCGAACCTGCAGCTTGCCCAAGACCCGGCCGCAGACGCGCTGCTGTCAGCGGATCCGTTCGCATTGCTGGTGGGGATGGTCCTAGATCAGCAGATCCCACTCGAGGTCGCGTTCGCCGGCCCGAAGAAGATCGCCGATCGGATGGGTGGCTTCGACGCAGCCGCGATCGCCGACTACGACCCGGACAAGTTCGCCGCCCTCTGCTCGGAAAGGCCTGCAGTGCACCGCTTTCCAGGCTCGATGGCCAAGCGCATCCAGGCGGTGGCCCAGATCATCGTGGACAACTACGACGGAGATGCCGCCGCATTGTGGACCGCGGGCGACCCCGACGGACCAGAGTTGCTGCGACGACTCAAGGCGCTCCCAGGTTTCGGCGAGCAGAAGGCGCGAATCTTCCTGGCGTTGCTCGGTAAGCAGTATTCCGTGACCCCGAAAGGTTGGCGGGCGGCCGCCGGCGACTTCGGCAAGGCCGGCACCCACATGTCGGTCGCCGATATCGCCGATGCCCGCTCGCTCGAGCAGGTGCGGTCATACAAGAAGCAGCTCAAGGCAGCTCAAAAGGGAAAGGCGGCAACGTGAAGACACACCTGAACTGCCCGTGTGGCGAGGCCATCGTCGGCAAAGACGAAGACGATTTGGTCGAGCTCACCCAGGCACACCTGGCCAGTGTTCATCCCGGCCTGGAGTACGACCGCGACGCCATCCTGTTCATGGCGTACTGACCGCTGATTCGGGGTCAGGGCACCACCGTCGAGCCGATGGTGGGCATGAACTGGCACTGCTTGTCCTTAGTGGTGACCTGCCCGAAGATCGTCGACATGACGCTGCCCGAACCGGTGTCGGCAATGGCGGTCAACGTAGTCGGCCCGGCCGGGTTGATGTCCGGCTGCGGCTTGAGCGTTACGCTGCCCGACTTGCCGGTGGTCAAGTTCACCCAAGTCACGTTCAACGGCAGCTTCTGCACGTCGGCAGGACCCGGGGTGCCGATGGCGGTGAAGACGTAGGCGGTCTGTCCCGCTTTGGGGCCCGGCGCAGGGATCTTCGCGGGCCCGGCCACCGACAGCGCGGGCGCCAGCACGTTACCGCCGTCGGCCAAGCAGCCGCTGCCGATCGACGGATACATGAAATCCTGCGTGGGCGGCGCGTCCGGGTTAAAGCCCGGAGCTGCGGCCGCG
>NZ_JBATXN010000006.1:0-2462 GCF_049673265.1 Mycobacterium sp.
CATCAGCTGGTGTGCTCCGCGGTGCACTCCGCCGTTGGATGTCAACAGGAATTCGCGTTCGGCGTCGAGAACTTGCACCGGCCGCTGCGAGGTTGCACCGGAATCTAAGTACGCCAACTGATTTCCACCCCGCATCACCCGCTTGAGGATCGGGAAGTCGGCGCGGATCGCGTCGACGTCCAGTGAGGTGGCGGAAATGCTCACGGGTCAGGCTCCCCTAAACCTTCTCAGCCGCCGTTTGGCTGAAGCGGACGTAGCCGTTTTCTTCGAGTTCGTCGGCCAGCTCTGGTCCTCCCGATTCGATGATCCGGCCGCCGACGAACACGTGCACGAAATAGGGATGGATGTACCGCAAGATCCGGGTGTAGTGCGTGATCAGCAGAATCCCGCCGTGCTGCGATTCGGCGTAGCGGTTGACGCCCTCGCTGACCACGCGCAGCGCGTCGACATCCAGGCCGGAGTCGGTCTCGTCGAGAATCGCGATCTTGGGCTTCAACAGTCCCAGCTGCAGGATCTCGTGGCGCTTCTTCTCGCCGCCGGAAAAGCCTTCGTTGACACTGCGTTCGCCGAAGGCCTGGTCGATGTCCAGCTCCTCCAGCGCGGCCTTGACCTCTTTGACCCAGTGCCGCAGTTTGGGCGCCTCACCGCGGACGGCGGTCGCGGCCGAGCGCAGGAAGTTCGACATCGACACGCCCGGCACCTCAACGGGATACTGCATGGCCAAAAACAGACCGGCGCGAGCACGCTCGTCGACGCTCATGTCCAGAACGTTTTGGCCGTCGAGCGTGATCGAGCCCGACGTGACGCGGTACTTCGGGTGGCCGGCGATGGCGTAGGACAGGGTGGATTTGCCGGATCCGTTGGGCCCCATCACCGCATGCGTCTCGCCGGAACTCACGCTCAAGTTCACACCGTTGAGAATGGCGATCTCGCCGCCGTCCGTCTGGTTCTCGACGCTGACGTGTAAGTCTTTGATTTCCAGGGTGGTCATTAGGCGGTCGCTCTCGATTCCGTGATGGCCAGTTCGTGCTCGATGGCTGTGGTTAAACGCTCCCGTATCTCAGGTACCGCGATTTTGGCGATGATCTCGTTGAAGAAACCACGCACCACCAGTCGGCGGGCCTGCTCTTCGGGGATACCGCGGGAACGCAGATAGAACAGTTGCTCGTCGTCGAATCGTCCGGTGGCGCTTGCGTGTCCAGCCCCGACGATCTCGCCGCTCTCGATCTCCAAATTGGGCACCGAGTCGGCGCGCGCGCCGTCGGTGAGCACCAGGTTTCGGTTGACTTCGAAAGTGTCGGTGCCGGTGGCTTCGGCCCGGATCAACACGTCGCCCACCCAGACGGTGTGCGCGTCCGGGCGGTTCGAGTCGGGATCTCCTTGCAGCGCACCCTTGTACATCGCGCTGGACTTGCAGTCGGGTTGCGCGTGGTCAACCAGCAGCCTCGACTCGAGGTGCTGACCGTCGTCGGCGAAGTACATGCCCAGTAGCTCCGCGTCACCGCCGGGCGCGGCAAAGCGCACCTTGGCCGACATTCGCACCAAGTCGCCGCCAAGCATGACGGCCACATGCCGCAGCACCGCGTCCTTGCCCAGCCGGGCGTGTTGCGCGCTGACCTGTACGGTGTCGTCGGCCCAGTCGGCGATCCACACCACCGTGAGCCGGGCTGCATCGTCGACGACGAATTCGACGTTGTCGGCGTAGGTTCCGCTGCCGCGCTGGTCGATGACGACGACGGCCTCGGCCAGTTCCTCGGCCCGGATCTGCAGATGCCCGTAGGCCACCGCACCCTGGCCCGGGCCGGTGATCACCACCTCGACCGGCTCGGCGACCTGCGTGTCGCGCGCAACGGTGACCAGTGTCGCGGAGTTGAACGACGAAAACGCCTGCGCGGCAACACGATCAGTGGGCACACCACCGTCGCCGAGCCGCTGGTCGCCACGGCGCACGGTTTCGACGCGCACACCGGGCCGCTCGCTGACGGTGATCTGGGCGCTTCCGGTCGCGTGCGCCGAGCCGTCGTGCAGGCCACGCAGCCGTCGCAGCGGAGTGAACCGCCAGATCTCGTCGCGGCCGCCGGGGACCTCGAACGCGTCGACGTCGAAAGACGCGAACTGCTCGCCCTTGTTGGCAGCGGCGAGTGACGAACCCTCAACCGCTTCAGTCAATCCCGTCACTACCCGACCTCGCCTTCCATCTGCAGCTCGATCAGCCGGTTGAGCTCCAGCGCGTACTCCATCGGCAGCTCCTTGGCGATCGGCTCGACAAAGCCGCGCACCACCATCGCCATCGCCTCGTCCTCGGTCAGCCCGCGACTCATCAGGTAGAACAGCTGGTTCTCGCTGACTTTGGACACCGTCGCCTCATGGCCCATCGTCACATCGTCCTCGCGGATGTCGACGTAGGGATAGGTGTCGCTGCGGCTGATCGTATCGACCAGCAGCGCATCGCATTTCACGCT
>NZ_JBATXN010000007.1:0-1641 GCF_049673265.1 Mycobacterium sp.
TACCAGCATGCACCCGGATCCGCGAATCCATCTCGCCGTCAGTGCCTTTCGTAATCCCGTGAATGGCGTCGCGACTGGATGTAGGCTGCGCAGCATTAGGTCTTCAGCCCCACGAGGATCGAGGCCGCTATGCGGATCGTCGTCGACCTGAACCGCTGCCTGGGTTATGCGCAGTGCGTGCCGCTCGCACCCGAAGTGCTCAGACTCAGCGGCGACGAAACTCTCACCTACGACCCCAACCCGGACGACAGTCAGCGTTTGCGGGTACTGCGGGCAGCGGCGTCATGCCCGGTGCAAGCAATCCTCGTGGACCGGCTCGACACCGCGTAGCAAGCCAACACCGATGAATCGGAATGGTTTCAAAGACAACGGCCGCATCGTCATTGTCGGCGCCTCGCTGGCCGGGCTTCGCGCCGCCGAAGCCCTGCGGGAAGAGGGTTTTCGCGGGCAGCTCATTATCATCGGCGACGAGCCGGACGAGCCCTATGACCGGCCGCCACTGTCCAAGCAGGTCCTCAAGGGATGGGTGCCGGCCGATCACACGAAGCTGCCGCGGCTGCGCCAGGTGGACGCCGAGTGGCGACTCGGTGTCGCCGCGACCGCCCTGGACCGCGCCAACCGGCTGGTGCGGCTCGCTGACGGCAGCGAGGTTCCCGGCGATCGGCTGCTAATCGCCACCGGCGTGCGGGCCCGGCGATGGCCCAACGCGGAGGAGGCCGCGCTGGAGGGTGTTCATACGCTGCGCACCAGTGCCGATGCCGCACGGCTGCAGGCGGCGTTGGCGGCCCGGCCCCGGCGGGTGCTGATCATCGGTTCCGGATTCATCGGTTCGGAAGTGGCCTCGGTGTGCCGCGAACTCGGCCTGAAAGTCACGGTCACCGAACGCGGCCCGGCCCCGCTGTCCGGGGCGCTCGGTGGGGTGATCGGTGCGATCGCCGCGGAAATGCAGCGCGGCGCCGGAGTGGACCTTCGCACCGATGTCTCGGTGCTGGCATTGGAGGGTGATGCGGCCGGGCACGTGCGCCGCGCACGGCTCTCCGACGGCAGCACGCTGGACGTCGATGTGGTGGTGACGTCGTTGGGGTCGATCCGCAACGTCGAGTGGCTCGACGGGTGCGGGTTGGCGGCCGGATTCTGGGGGGTGGGGTGTGACGCCGGGTGCCGCGCGTTCGACATCAACGGGGTGATCACCACTAACGTCTTCGTGGCCGGAGACATTGCGCGTGCCCCGCATGTGCTCTACGACTACCAGTTCCTGGCGATGGAACACTGGGACAACGCCGTGCTGGGCGCCCGGGTCGCCGCACACAACCTGGTCTGCGAGGAGGTCGATCGCTGGGCGCACCTGCTGATCCCGCAGTTCTGGTCGGGTCAGTTCGGTGTGAACATCAAATCCGTTGGCGTGCCGTCGTTCGGCGACGAAATCGTCTTCACCCAGGGCTCGGTGAAGCAGCGCCGTTTTGCCGCGGCCTACGGTCGCCGCGGCCGCATCGTCGGCGCGGTCACCTTCAACCACGGCAAGTGGATCGAGCACTACCGGCAGGAGATCGCGCGGTCGGGACCGTTTCCGCCGCAGCCGCCGGGTTTTGATTTCCCCGAGGACATGCGCGTGATGCCTGCTGACTTCCCGGCGCGCGGCGT
>NZ_JBATXN010000008.1:0-8421 GCF_049673265.1 Mycobacterium sp.
AGCAGGCGGCGTTGTCGGCGGGTTGGCAGGGCGATACCGGGATGAGTTATCAGGCCTGGCAGGCCCAGTGGAATCAGGCCATGGAGCAGTTGGTGCTGGCGTATCGCGCGATGGCCGGCACGCATGAGAACAACACCACCTCGATGCTGGCCCGCGACCAAGCCGAAGGCGCCAAATGGGGCGGCTGACCCTCGCAACCTGCGCCCTCGAAACTGCTTAGCGGTTAATCGTTCTTTCACGGCTCCCAGCAAGTTTTGTGCCTCGGCGCGCCGGTCGGGCCGCCTGGTACGGCGCCTGCTTATTCCGGCGAATCGCCAGCACCACCGCCGATACCGGCGCATACCCAGCAGAGGCTTGCTAAATTAGGGCAGCCTTCCCTATCCTTAGTCCGTTAGGGGGGTGACGGCGGCGAAGTGGCGAGGCCTTCGGCAACTCCCCGTCTTCTCGATTGGTCGGGCAGTGTTCGACGAAAGGGGCCTCGCCGGTGGGCGAGTGTGTGGCAGTGACGCAGGCCGTTCCTAACGGTGCGGCTGTTGCCGGCCACGGTCAGACATGACTGCGCCGATCTGGATGGCGTCGCCACCGGAAGTGCATTCGGCATTGCTGAGCGCCGGTCCCGGACCCGGCTCCTTGCTGGCGACCGCCGCTGCGTGGAATTCGCTGAGCGTTGAATACACTTCGGCCGCAGACGAACTGACTGCGGTTTTGGCGGCGGTTCGGTCGGGCGCGTGGGAGGGGCCCAGCGCGGAGTCGTATGCGGCAGCACATTCGCCGTATCTGGCGTGGCTGACGGTAGCTAGCGCCAACAGCGCAGCGGCGGGGGCCCAACATGAAACCGCGGCCGCCGCATACACCGCCGCGCTGGCGGCCATGCCCACGCTACCTGAGCTGGCTACCAACCACGCGGTCCACGGTGTGCTTCTGGCAACGAATTTCTTTGGCATCAATACGATTCCGATCGCGCTCAACGAGGCCGACTATGTCCGGATGTGGATCCAGGCCGCCACCACGATGAGCACCTATCAAGCAGTCTCGAGCGCCGCCGTGGCGTCGTCGCCGCAAACCCAGCCGGCGCCGACAGTGCTGAACCCGGCGTCCAGTTACGGCGACTCGGTCTCCAACGCCATCCAAGCGATCGAGCAGCTTCTCCATGACGCGTCCACACTGAACCTGTCCGACCTGGAGTCGTCGTTCGTGAACTTGATCCAAAACTTCAGTTTCCCGGCCTTCCTGCAGGATCCGGTCGGGTACACCCAAACGATCGTCGAGGCTTTCGTGGCGAAGTTCCCCGTGTTGTCAGACCTTTACTTCGGGTTCGGGGGTGACCACGTCTTTGAGTTCCTAGCCAATCCGGTCGGGTTCGTCGAGAACATCATCAACAAGGTCCTTGCGGATCCGTTGACGATCCTGACGAACCCGTTTCTGGCAGTCCTCAGCCCCGACGATTATCCGGCCATCTTCTACCCGCTCATATCGCCGTTCATGCCGGCCGGGTTAGCGATCGCCCCGCTCGGGTCTGCGGGCGGTTTGGCCGGGCTGGCCGGCCTGGGCGCGTTGCCGCCAGCGGTTGACGCGCTGCCGCTGGTGGCCGCGCCCGATGTGCTACCGGTGGCAGGGACGGCGCCGATTGCCGTCACGTCTGGTGGCGGACCGGTGACCGCAGGACTTGCGCCGGCCACCGCGTCCGCGCCCGCTGCATCCGCGGTGACTACCGCGGCCGGTTCCGCACCGCCGCCGGCGCTGCCTCCCGCGGGCGGGACGGGTTTTGTGCCGCCCTATGTAATCGGCCCGCCGCCAATCGGATTCAACTCCGGAATGAGCAGTAGCGCTAGCGCCGCCGCCAAGAAGAAAGCGCCGGATCCCGATATTGCGACGGCGACAGCGGCAGCGGCCGCACGCGCCCAGCGACAGGCGCGGCGACGTCGGCGCACGATAATGCTCGACCACGGCGACGAATTCGCCGACATGAATATCGACGTGGACCCCGACTGGGGCGAGCCGGCGGATAACCAGCCGCTGGCATCGGACAACGGGGCGGGACCGTTGGGTTTTGCCGGCACCGTGCGCGGCGAGGCTGTGGCACAGGCCGCCGGGCTGGCCACGCTTGCCGGCGATGAATTCGGCGGCGGACCGACGGTGCCGATGATGCCGGGCAGTTGGGAGTCCGACGGGCACCCATGATGGCTCGCCGCCATCCACTAGGGCGCCAGGACGACAGATCCGACGGTCTTGCGGCCCTGCAGGTCGCGATGAGCTTGCGCGGCATCGGCCAGCGGATAGCGTTTGCTCACCGTCACGCTGATCGAACCCTCGGCGATCGCATCGAATAATTCCCCTGAGCGCCAAGTAAATTCGTTGCCGGTGCGGGTGAAGTGAGCCAGCGACGGACGGGTCAGGTACACCGAGCCGGCCGCATTGAGCCGCTGCGGGTCGATCGGCGGAACCGGGCCGCTGGCCGCGCCGAACAACGCCAACGTTCCCCGCACGGCCAGGCTGGCCAGGCTGGCGTCGAACGTACTGGCGCCGACACCGTCGTAGACCGCGGCCACACCCGCGCCGTCGGTCAGCTCGCGGATGCGCCTTCCGAATTCGTGCGCGTCGTCGCCCGGGTAGTCCAGCACATCGGTCGCGCCGGCCTGCCGCGACAGCTCGGCTTTGGCCGATGTCGACACCGTCGTGATCACCCGGACCCCCAGGCTGGTCGCCCACTGCGTCAAGATCAGCCCCACTCCGCCCGCTCCGGCGTGGACCAGCACCGCGTCGCCCGCCGTCACCGGATAGACCGACTTGAGCAGGTAATGCGCCGTCATCCCTTTCAACAGCGATGACGCGGCCACATCCAAATCAACCGCTGTCGGCACACGTGCAACCAAAAATGCTGGTGCGGTAGCGAATTCGGCGTACGCGCCAGAGGCTGCAGCGGTGGCCACCCGGTCGTCGACGTTGAGCGTCGTCACACCGTCGCCCACAGCGGCCACCGTCCCAGCCACTTCGGTGCCCAGCACGAACGGAACATCCCGCGGATACTGCCCGGAGCGAAAATAGGTGTCGATGAAATTGACGCCGACCGATTCGGATTTGATCAGCACCTCACCCGGACCAGGCGAGGGCTGCGGCTTCTCGACATAGCTGAGGACTTCCGGACCGCCGATTTCGGCGACTTCGATTGCGTGCATGCTGACTATCATCCGCAAGCATGGAGTCCGCATGAAGTTGGCCCGGCCCGACATTCGTCATCCGCGCATCGTGCTGGCCGGTTCAAAGGCCGGCGACGACGCCGGTCTGGTCGCCGCGCTGCGCAAGCGGGGTCTGCATGCCCGATGGCTGTGCTGGGATGACCCCGAAACGCTGGACGCCGATCTCGTGATCCTGCGGACGGCCACCGATTACACCGGCCGGCTCGACGAGTTTCTGGCCTGGACCAGGCGGGTGCCCAACCTGCTCAACGCGCCGGACGTGATCGCCTGGAATGCCGGGGCGCCTGTTCGCGCGTCAGCACGGAAGGACACGACGGCGCTGGTCTTCCTCGGCGGCGTGCAGTCGCACGCGTTCGCCGCGGAACGGCCGGTGGATGCCGATTTCGAATTGTGGGACGTCGGGTATGCGGCGCTGCGCGCGGCGGCCAACCATGCCGGCGTCCGAGCCGACGAGCTGCTCTACGCCCGCGTCGATGTCACCGCGGATGCCGAATTGGTCCGGCTGAATCTGGTTGCGCCGTCGCTGGGTTGGGGGCTGCTCGACGACACCGCGCGCGATGACGGGCAGCGGCAATTCGCGGTCTGCGTCGAATCAGCTCTCGATCGGCTGGGGCTGGGTCCGCTCTCGCATCGACGCCCATAGCGCGGCGGTGGCGGCTGTGCACGCCGCCGCGCCCGCGACATGTACCGCCACCAGCGCGGCGGGCACTCCGGTGAAGAACTGCACAGTGCCGACGGTGGCTTGAGCGAACAGCAGCAGGACCAATACGCCTAGTCGCAGCAGGATCGGGCGGGCTGCCCGCACCGCGAGCAACCCGAAGCCCAGGCCGACCACCAGCGCGAGATAGGCCACCAGCAGCGACGAATGGGCATGCACCAGCGTGGTGATCTGGATCCTCAGCCGCGGCACTGTCCGGTAGGGGCTGGTGTCGCCGGCGTGCGGGCCCGCCGCGGTGACCAGGGTGCCGGTCACCAGCACGGCAGCCAGCGTCACAGCGCTGAGCGCGGTGAGCCAGCGCAGCGGCGCGACCACCGTGCTGGTCGCCTCGGCGTTGTCGGGTTGACCGACCTTGACGTAGAGCAGCACTGCCAGCCATACCATCGCCATCGACGTCAGCAGATGGATCGCCACGGTCCACCACAGCAAGCCGGTCCGCACGGTGATGCCGCCGATCACCGCCTGCAGCACGGTCGAGGCCGGCATCAACCAGGCGTACACCAGCACTTCCGCGCGTCGCCGGGCCCGGCTGACCGCCAGCACAGCCAGGATCGCAGCGATGACCACCGCGAAAGTGATCATCCGGTTTCCGAATTCGACCGCCTGATGGATTCGAGGCACTTCGGGGTGGGCCACCGGTATGAAGCTGCCGGGAAAGCATTGCGGCCAGGTCGGACAACCCAACCCGGACGCGGTGACCCGGACAATCGCGCCGGTGACCGCGATACCGCCCTGGGTCAGGATGACGAACGCGGCGATGCCGCGCTGCGTGCGCACGCTAAGTTCAGGCAGCACGGGCATCGCCCGATCGTAGGACAACGAAAACTACGCCACGTAGTAGGGCGGCTGAGTCGCCGAGATTGCAACCACGCGCACCTTCGTCGGCGTGTCGTGTGCGCGGTTGCAGTGTCGCGAGCGGTCCGCCGCAAAATCAGGTGAACCGGAACCATCGCAGCGCGGCCAGCCCGGCCAGCCCGCCCCAGACGACAAGCACGGCGACGCCGAACCAGTCCGCCGAGACGCTCATCGCCTGCGACAGCGCCTCGGTCAGTGCCCCGGCCGGCGTGAGCCGCGCGGCCCATTTGACCGGGGCTGAGATCAGGTCGGTGTCCACGGTCAACGCGCCAAGCCCAGCGAAGACGAACCACAACAGGTTGGCCACCGCCAGCACGATCTCGGCGCGCAGCGTGCCGCCCAGTAGCAGACCCAGCGCGGCGAAGCCGGCGGTCCCCAGCGCGATGATCACCGCACCCAATATCAGGCCAGCCGGATGCGGACGCCAACCAAGCGCAAACCCGATGGCGCCCAAGATGATTGCTTGCAGGAATACGACGGTGACCACTGCCAGCGATTTGCCCGCGATGATGCCCCAGACCGGAAGCGCGGTAGCGCCGAGCCGTTTGAGCGCGCCGTAGCGGCGATCGAACGCCACCGCGATGGCCTGGCCGGTGAACGCCGTGGAGATCACCGCTAGCGCCATGATCACCGGCGTGAAGGTGCCGGCGCGGTTGGCGCCGAAGGATCCCAGCGGCAGCAACGTCAACCCAACCAACAGCGTGATCGGAATGAACATGGTCAGCAGCAGCTGTTCACCGTTGCGCAGCAGCAGCTTCAGCTCCAAACCGAACTGCGCGGCCAGCATCCGCGGCACCGCAGCGGGGCGCGGGTCAGGGCTGAAAATGCCTGCGGGAAAAACAGATTCGCTGGACGTCATGCGCGCAACTCCCGGCCGGTCAACTCCAAGAACACGTCTTCCAGGCTGCGCTGCTCCACACGCATGTCGGTGGCCAGCACGTCGATCTGGGCACACCATGCCGTTACGGTCGCCAGCACCTGCGGGTCCACCGGGCCTTCCACCAGATACTCACCCGGGGCCACCTCGGAGGCCCGGTAAGCCTCCGGCAAGGCAGAAACCAGAAGGAACAGGTCGAGCCGTGGCGGGGCGCTGAACCGAAGCTGGTCCTTGGCGCCGCTGCGGGTCAGCTCCGCCGGTGTTCCGGCCGCGACGGTCACCCCGTGATCGATGATGACCAGTCGGTCGGCGAGTTCCTCGGCCTCCTTGAGTTGGTGGGTGGTCAGCACCACGGTCACGCCGTCGCGGCGCAGCGCGTCGATCAGCTCCCACACCAATAGCCGGGCATGCGCGTCCATGCCCGCGGTGGGCTCGTCGAGGAAGACCAGTTCGGGTCGACCGACCAACGCGCAGGCCAGCGCGAGTCGCTGCTGCTGCCCACCGGAAAGCCGTCGGTAGGTGGTGCGCGCCGCCTCGGTCAGGCCGAGTGTGCTCAGCAGCCATTGCGGGTCCAGCGGGTCGGCGGCGTAGGAAGCCACCAGGTTGAGCATCTCGCCGGCCCGGGCCGCGGGATAGCCGCCGCCGCCCTGCAACATCACGCCGATGCGCGGTCGTAGCCGCGCGTTGTCGGCGATCGGGTCCAGGCCGAGCACCTCGATGGTGCCCGCATCGGGGCGGACGAACCCTTCGCACATCTCCACCGTCGTGGTCTTGCCGGCGCCATTCGGGCCCAGCAACGCCAACACCTCGGCGGGATCGACCTCGAGGTCGAGGTTGGAGACCGCCCTGGTAGCGGCCGTCCCCGAGCCATACGACTTGGACACCCCGCGCAACCGCACGGGGACTTGGACGGCCTGGCTCACGAGGACTTAGCGTATGCGCCGGGCACGGGGGCGGGCTGCGGGGTCTCGCTGCCGGGCAGCACATCCGGCGTCGACGTCTCGGGTGCTGGCTCGGCGTTCGGCAGCGGCCGCCACGGCAGGCGGGTATAGGTCGCCGCGATCAGCAGCGCCACGATGACGGTGCTGGCCACGGTCGCATCGATGATCTGAAACAGCGCAAAACGGTCGCCGTTGGCCGTCGGCCCGAAGACCCCGACGACGATCGTGACGGTGATCGCCGCTATCCGGAAGCCGGGCCGGGTCGCCCATGCGGCCATGGGGATGATGGCCCACAGCAAGTACCACGGCTGCACCACAGGAAACAGCAGCACCGTCCCGCCCAGCGCGACCCCGAGGCCGCCGACCGGGTGCAGTCGGCCACGCAACACCGCCATCAGCAGCCAACCCACCATCACCGCGATGATCAACACGCCGATGCCACGGGTCAGCGACAGCACGGCGGTGGTGTGATCGCCCAGGCCCAGCAGGATCCCCACCTGACCGGTACCCAGGGCGATCAGCGTCGGCGGTGACATCCAGCTGCGCACTACGTTGGCGGTGCCCAGCGTGTAGATCCAGCCGAAGCCGAGCCCGCTGGCCCAGCCGACCGCGGCCATCACCGCCAGCGTCAGCCCGGCCATCAGCCCGCCCGCCAACAGGAATGCCCGCAGGTTGGCGCCCCAGCGCCAGGCGAGCGCCATCGCGACGAAACCCAACGCCAGCAGCGACGGCAGCTTGATCTGCGAGGACAACGTGATCAGGATCGCGCCGGCCAGCAGCATGCCCAGCGGCGCCCAGTCCGGCCAGTGGGTGCGCAGGCTGGGCCAGGGCCGGGGCACCAGCGGTCGCGCGGAGTCGATTCCGCGGAGCGCGAACTCGGTGCCGGCCAGCATGAGCCCGAGCATCGGTGCTTCGTTGTGGATGCCGGCGACCAAATGCATGATCAGCAGCGGGTTGGCCGCCCCCAGCCACAGCGCGCTGACCTCGGCGACCCCGCAGCGGCGGGCCAGCCGCGGCGTCGCCCACACGATCAGGCCGACGCCGAGTAACACCACCAGCCGGTGGCACAGCACAGCGGCCACGATGTTTTCGCCGGTCAACGCCGAGATTCCGCGGCCAATCCACAAGAACAGCGGCCCGTAGGGCGCAGGGGTCTCCCGCCACAGGCTGGGCACCGACGACGTGAAGACGTGGTCGAGGCCCAAACCGGTCGCCGGACCGACGCGATAAGGGTCGAGACCCAGCCGGCAGATCTGGCTTTGCGCCAGATACGAGTAGACGTCTTTGCTGTACATCGGGGGTGCGATCAGCAGCGGCAGCACCCACAACAACAGCGTGCGGTCCAGATCGCCGCGAGACATGCGCCGTTGGCCCAGCGCAAAACGGCCCAGCATCAGCCAGGCAAGCGCCATCATGACCGCGCCGGTGGTGGTCATCGTCAGCGACACCGTCTGGATCCGCGACGGCAGGTTGAGCAGCCGAACCCCGAACGTGGGGTCCTGGACCACCGGCCGGGCGCCGGCCCCCAGCGCGCCGATGGCCATCAACACCGTGCCCGTGGCACCGAACACTCTGGTGCGACGCAGCGCGACCATCTCGGCGTCGTTGAGCGGCTGGCCTACCGGCACCTCGTCGCCGTGCAGGCGCGCAATCGACGAACTCAGCGGCTGGTGGCGGGCTGCCATCACAGCAGCGTAGCCGCCCGGGCGGTGACGCTGACCGCACCCGCTGGACCCGGGGCCGGAATTTTGTCACACTTGTGTTGTGAAATTCCGGTCGGACGTGAACGGCGCTGACGTTGCGTCCGCAGCTTCGACGCACGACGGCCAGACC
>NZ_JBATXN010000009.1:0-2167 GCF_049673265.1 Mycobacterium sp.
GTTCGGGCCGACCTGCGTGGTCGTTCGGGAGACGGGCGCCATCCACCTGCTCAGCACCTGGGACGAGGGGGTTCCCGACGACATTCCGCACGAGAACCTCTACGGCATCTCCTGGAATCCGATGAACACTATTTCGGTCCTGAAGAGCATCGAAGGCGCTGCGACCGCTAAACGCGTTGGTAGCGACGCGCTTTCACCCGGCTTCGCCCAACTTCTGCCGATGGCCTTCCCCAACGCGGAGCTGGTCGATGGTGAGCTGGCCATGCGCGCCGCCCGCCGTATCAAGACTCCCGAAGAGGTAGCGGCGCTGCGCGAGGCCATCCGGGTAGCCGAGGCCGGGTTGGCCGCGGCAGTCGCCGAGCTGCGACCCGGCGTCAGCGAGAAGACGCTGGCCGGCGTCCTACTGGAGGCGATGGCGGCCGGTGGGGTGAGCACGCCGTCGACCCAGGATGCCGCCTGGATAACCTCACGCGAACACCCGTGGCGACGGGCGACTGAGGACGGGCGCGTTCAACACGGCGATTTAGTGGCGTTCTCGGCTGGCGTACTCGATGGTGGCTACACCGGTGAGGTCGGACGCACCTATCCGGTGGGTGACCCCGACGGTGCCGCCGATCTGTATCGGCGATGGGATGCGCTGTGGCACAGGTTATATGAAGCATGCCAACCGGGCGTGCCGGGTACCGACCTGCTGTCCGCCTATCACGCGGCGGGGGAGCAGTTGCCGCCGATGCCGATAGCCCGGGGCCTGGGTCTGGGATTCGATCCACCTGTCGTTTCGCAACACCTACCGGCGACGGCTGCCGAGGAGCGACTGGAGGCTGGGATGGTGCTCGCCGTTACCGGTTATGTCTGGCAAGAAGGCGTCGGCGCGGTGTTCGGCCGAGAAGCGGTTTTGATCACCGCAGACGGCCCGGAAATCCTGACGTCGAGCCCGTCTGCCAACGTCGCAGTCAGCGCTTGACGCTACCCGGTTAGCTAGTGATTCCACCCTTCGGCTGCCTGGTCGTCGAACGTGCGGTCAATGCGCTCGAACCTGCGGCGGATTGACCCTCGTGCTGCCGCGTGCGGCAGCACGTACAAGCGGTTGGCCGCAATTGCATCGGCGGTGAGGCGGGCCACCTCGTCGACGCTCAGACTGTCCTCTTGCGCGGGAACGGATCCCGGCGTCTCGGACGACAGCCCGTAATCCGCGCCACGGATTCGTTCCGAGTTCGAGAGCAGCTTCGTTTCGACGACCATCGGGCAGAGCACCGATACTCCGATGCCGCTGTCTTTGATCTCACGGGCCAGATTCTCCGCGAGGCCCACGACGCCATATTTCGCGACACTGTAAGCCCCGAGGCCGACGTTGGGTACCAGCCCGGCAAACGATGCGGTGAAGGCGATATGACCGCCGGTCCCTTGCTCCAGCAGCCTCGGCAAGAAGGCCTCGACGGCGTGAATCGAGCCCCACAGGTCAATGTCGATCACCCAGCGCCAGTCTTCGTGTGTCATCTGCGCGATCGGACCTGCGACTACGATGCCGGCATTGCTGAAGACAATGTCGACGTGTCCGAGAAGACGAAACGACTCGTCGGCGAGCTGAACCATCTCGTCAAGCTGCCTGACGTCGCATGTCATAGCGTGCGCGTCAAACCCGTCGGCAGCTAACCGCGCCACCGCATGTTCCAGCGCCGGCTTATCGACATCGGCGAGCACGACACGTGCTCCACGGCGGGCGAACTCGGTGGCAGTGGCGAGCCCGATGCCATTCGCACCGCCGGTGACTACTGCGTTCTTACCTTCGAATCCGTCCATGGGACGAACCCTATTTCAGGCAGCTTCCTGCGTCGATGGGCAGCGTGACACCCGTGAGGTAGCGCGCCTCGTCGGAGGCGAAGAACAACACGGCATTGCTGACGTCTTGCGGCTCCACCCACGGAATCGGCAGGGTGTGGAACAGCTGACAAATGGGAGCCATGTCGTCCGGGCCGGGATTCTCCAGATCCGGCCGGAACATCTTGAAGGTGCCGTCGTTGTGCAGCATTGGCGTTTTCACATGGGTCGGGTGCACCGAGTTGACGCGAATCATATGCTGCCCCAACTCAACCGCGAAAGCACGCATCAACCCGACGACTCCATGCTTAGCTGCGACGTAGTGGCCGGTGTGCGGGTAGGCCTTGAG
>NZ_JBATXN010000010.1:0-10154 GCF_049673265.1 Mycobacterium sp.
GAGCGGGTGCTGCTGCGACATCCGGATGTGACCGAAGTTGCGGTGTATGCGATCCCGGATCCGGCCGTCGGCGATCAGGTAATGGCCGCACTGGTGATGACGCCCGGCGCCGAATTCGACGCGGACAAATTCCGCGCGTTCCTGGCTGAGCAGACCGACCTAGGCCCTAAGCAGTGGCCGTCCTACGTTCGGGTCGGCACGACTCTGCCGCGCACCGCGACCTTCAAGGTGGTCAAGCGGCAGCTGTCCGCGGAGGGTCTCGACTGTGCCGATCCGGTATGGCAGCTTCGGCGGTAGCTGAAGTGTCGAGTTTATGCCTCATCTTCTCGACGGTTTAGGCGCGGCCAGTTCCCGCAGAGCGGATAGAAATAACTCATCCATCTGCGGGCTCAACTCGGCCAGGGCTGTAGCGCTGGCGTAGCTGGCGGAGCCGAAGACTCGTTTGAGCGCGTCGCCGGCTGTGGCCGCGCCTAGGGAAAGGCAAAGGCACGCAACGCCATCTACGCGGAGCTCCTCAAGAGCCTTATAGACGTCAGCCTCTGCGTAACGGCCTTCGTAACCATCGTCATAGGGAAAACCATCAGACAGAACGATCAACAGCCGATTCGGTGTGCCCGCCTCGGTTTTGAGGATTTCCCCTGCGCCACGGATGCCGGCGCCGAGGCGCGTGTACCCCGAGGGTTGGAGCTGGCTGAGCCGGGCTCGCCCGGCCGCGCCGAAAGGCTGTCCGAACGCTTTGATGGCCGGAAGGTGGACCGCATTTCGGCCGTGTGAGCGAAATGCGTAGACGGCGACGCGGTCGCCAAGCTCTTCGAGCGTGACCGCAAGTGTGGCGGCCGCCCGTCGTTGGTGTTCGTGTACCGCGAGGCCGTCCGGATCGCTATCGGTGGCCGAGCCGGAGGCGTCGAGCAAGATCAGGACGCCCAGGTTGCGAGCAAGTTTGCGGCGCTCTAGATAGACATCTTCCGGTGGCGAGTAGCCGGACCGCAGATCGACGAACAGATTGATGAGCGCCTCGATGTCCAGCTCGTCACCCTCAGGTCGGCCGCGAAGAACCTTGGGGCCGAGGCCAACCCGGGACAAACGTTGCCTGAGGACGTTGTCCTGCACAACGCCGGCGGCGGCGACGTCGGCACTGGCCGTCAGTGGAAAGTCGATGACCCGGCACCACTCGGGCCGATAACGGCTGTTGTGTAAGTCCCATTCCGGATAGAGAGCGCCGCCTACGCCTACCACGGCACCGGGATTGCCGTCATCGGTGAAATGGATCCGCGTGGGGAGAGGCCGGGTATTCGATCCCGCCGCGTCGACCCGCCGAACGGAGCGCACTTGCAACTCCGCTCCCGCGACGCCGTTCCCGGGGGCACGGGAGCTCCCGAAAAGCTTACGAAAGTAGTCCGATAGAGCGCGCGAGTTGAAGAGCGGATTCTCAAAAAGCTTGAGGATCTTGCTTTCTCCAGACCGCTCCCGGTCCTCGTCGTCGTCGGTTTCGGGCAGGTCGATCGGGTCGTACTCCAGGCGCAACTCTTTGTTGGTGGCCTGTGCACCCGGTCGGGGAGAGGAAGTGAGCAATCGGGACGGCCTGATGACACCGAACCATTCCGGCGGATCGGCGACCATCGCTCGGCCTCTCGCCACCTCGAGTGACTCGGCAGCGCTCGCAGTGCCCGGTTGCGCGTCGGCGTGAACCGCGGCTGCAAGTGGGATTTCCCCGGCGAGTTCGGCAAGCACTCGGCGACCTTCGAGGGCCAGGTAGCGGCGCGCCACCGACGGACGCGCCCGTAAGGCCTTTACCAGCCGCTGATCCAGGCTGCCCGCACCGAGTAAAGCGCTCTGAACCAGGAGCTCGCGGCGCTGCTCCGCGACGGGACGGCCTGCCGATACGAAGATGACTCGGCCATTGGTGTGAGCGGCCTCGCCGCCCGGTGCCTCCACAACATCGGTAGACCTGCCGGCAATGAAGCTGGCGAGGAGTCGAAACCGGTCAGGGCCGCCGGGACCGGAACCGGTCACGTCTGAGGCAGGACGGCATCGACGAGTTCGCCAAGGGCACGTACGACATCCCGATCGTCGGAGAGGACTTGGACGACGGCCGACTGGACAGCGCTGCGCATGCTGAGACCTTCAGCGACAAGGCCGCCAGCGAGGATCAACATCCGGGTGGAGGAGACCTCACGAAGCGGTGAGCCATCCAGATTTCGAATTGCGTTGGCCAGCTTGACCAAAGCGCTCGCTGTCTCGAAATCGATGCCCGCTTCGCGGGCAACCACCTCCGTCTCGATCTCAACCGGTGGGAAGTCGAGCTCGATGGCGACGAAACGCTGGCGGGTCGACTCCTTGATGTTCTTCAAAACGCTCTGGTAGCCGGGATTATAGGAAATCACCAGCTGGAACCCGGGCGCCGCTTGCAATGTCGTTCCGAGCCGGTCGACCGGAAGCTCACGGCGGTGATCGGCGAGCGGATGGATGACCACTGTGGTGTCCTGCCGCGCCTCTACCACCTCGTCGAGATAGCAGATGGCACCGTTACGCACGGCCCGCGTCAAAGGTCCGTCCACCCAGACGGTTTCGCCACCCTTGAGCAGGAATCGGCCCACCAGATCTGCTGATGTCATATCTTCGTGCCCCGCAATGGTTATGAGATCGCGGCGAAGCTCGTGAGCCATAGCCTCCACGAACCGTGTTTTCCCACATCCGGTGGGCCCCTTCAGAAGTACGGGCAGGCCGCGGCGCGCCGCGGCGCGGAAGACCTCCACTTCATCACCGACTGCTCGGTAAAACGGCGCTTTCGCAGCCGATTGGTTTGCGGTCGGCTGACTGTTAGTGAGCACCTCACTTCCCCCGTTCAAAAGGGACGGTCTTCGGGAACTCGGCACCCCTCGGGAGGACGAGCTGACCATCGGTATTGATGTAGCCGGAGCGTCTGGTTGGTACCGGCAGCACGGGATTGGGACAGGGGACGTCGCTCCCGGCACCGCAGGTGCCCCCATTGAAATAGGAGCGCTTCTGGTGGTCTTCGGGCCAGGGGTCAGAGTGCATGCCGATCCATTGCGCGGGAACGTTATAGAAGATGAAGAAGCAAGCGCTGACCCCCGCGAAGATCGCCAGGAAGCGAACGGCCTGCTGTTTGGCGACTCCGCCACGAACCCGGTCCAGTCCGCGCTCGACGACTGTGCGGCCACGATCGTCGGTGAAGAAGCGCAGACAGCACAGAGCTGCCTGGACACCGCCCCACATCAGTCCTTCGTAGAGGGGCCATTGGTAGTAGGTGCCGGCATTGAGCGACACAGATCGGATGGCGCCGGGATAGGTGTAGAAACCGATCGGCAGCATGACCAGGCCCTCCATGACGAAGTCGAAGAGGATGGCGAGCGCGTAGGTGACGGCGATCAACCGAAGATTGCTGATGTTCGGCCATCGCGCCTTGATTTTGCGCATCAAAAAGCATCCGGCGATGGTGATCAGAAGAACTCCGTAGGCGTATCCGGGTGCATTCGTCAGGAGGGGTTCTGGCACCTGATGGCCGGGCGCGTCGGGCGACACCCAACCCGGAATATAGGGTGACCAGGACCCGCGGTTGAATAGCCAACTGTTGTACGTACACCAGGTGTTGAAGTAATTCAGGAGCGGATCCTGAAAGAACATCAGGCCCATCGACCCTAAGAGCATGCCGTCCAGCGTGACTCGCCGCTCGCGGCGCCAAGGCCTGATGATGAACCACCAGAGGGCGAACGGAAGGGCAACCCAGAGAACGATCGCGTTCGCCATGAGTGGCACTTTCATGAACATCGGCGGATCGCTCGGGCCCGAGGGCACCCGCTCGAAGTAGGGCCCGGTGAGCCAGCGGATCCATACATATAACTGGAGCGCCAGGAGTGCGCCGCCCCCGACGGCCCAAATCTTTACGGGCTTCGCCTCAGGCTCAGCATGGGCACCGAGTCCGGCCGCGCCGCCGAGCGGCTCGGTGATAGTGGGCGCGTTCTTCTTGCTCGACAGGTCGCTCATGACGCTTTCTCCCTCTGAAGAACTGACATCAAGTGGCCGTGCATCGGCTTGAACCTGCGAGAGGGATCGGCGATGAGCTCGACATTTCAATGACCTCGATCGAACGGAACGGTCTTCGGAAACTCGACACCCGGCGGAAGAATAAGCTTGCCGTCCTGATTGATGTAGCCAGACTGTTTGTTGGGCACAGGGAGTGCAGGATCAGGACAAGGCCGGTCGGTCCCTTCCCCGCAGATTCCCATCAGGAAATACGAGCGCTTCAAAAGGTCCTGCGGCCAGGGATCCTGGTGCAAGGCGAACCACTGAGCGGGGATGTTGTAGCACACGAAGAAGAAGGCGCTGCACGCCGCGAAGATCGCGAGGAAGCGCATGAGCTGTTGTTTCGCAAACCCACCTTGGACGCGTTCCAGTCCCCGTTCAACGAATGTCCGCCCTCGATCGTCGGTGAAGAAGCGCAGCGCACACAGACCCGCCTGGACACCTCCCCACATCAGCCCTTCGTAGACCGGCCATTGGTAGTAGGTGCCAGCGTTGATCGACAGGGCCCTAATTGCACCGGGGTAGGTGAAAAGTCCCATTGGCATGAGGAATAACCCCTCGATGACCAGATCGAAGAAAAACGTCCAGACGATCAATATGCCGATCACTCCGACGTTGCTGATGTTCGGCCAGCGCGACTTGGCGCGGCGCATGACCCAACAGCCAAGGATCGTGCACAGCAGGACTCCGTACGAGTAACCCGGCGCATTCATCAAGAGCGGTTCGGCCATCATGCGGCCCGGTTCCCCGAATGACAGCCAACCTGGAACGTTTTGTACCCACGAGCCCCGGTTGAACATCCAGGTGTTGTACGTACTCCAGGTATTGATGTAGTTCAGCAGCGGATCCTGGAAGAAGATCAGGCCGCAGGCCACCAGGAGCATGCCGTCAAGCGTGATTCGCCGCTCCCGCCGCCAGGGCCGGACGATGAAGTAATAAATGCCGATCGGTAGACCGGCGACGATGACGGTCGTCCAAGTGAGAAGGACAATCTTCATGAACATCGGCGGATCGCTTGGCCCCGTTGGCACCCGCTTGAAGTAGGGCCCGGTGATCCAACGGATCCACACATATAGCTGAAAAGCCAGGATTGCACCGCCGATGATGGCCCAGGTTCGCACGGGCTTGGCCTTGGCCTGAGTCTCGGCACCAAGCGACGCCGCGTCGCCGAGCGGCTCAGTGACAGCGGGGGCATTCTTCTTGCTCAACAATTCGCTCATGGCACTGACTCCTTCTGGCTCGTCGTAGTACGGCGCTCGCGCATCAGATCGACCGGGGGATGTGGATTGGCTATCAACTCAACCGTCGGGCGGGGGGACGAGTCGTCTTTCGCCGACGGGAACAGTCATTAATCGCCCTCCTCCGGTAGGCAGTCCACAGAAATATACCAGTCAGTATCTAACTAACCAATAAGTTTCTCAGATTCTATGACAGAATCATCGCCATGGTTGAGCGTTGGACGCGGGAGCGACGCCTCGAGCACACTCGTTCGCTTTTGTTAGATGCCGCGGAGGCCGTGTTTGCCGAAAAAGGCTTCACGCCAGCGACTCTCGACGACATCGCCGATACGGCGGGCTACACGAAAGGTGCCATTTACAAACATTTCGCCGCGAAAGAAGACCTCTTCTTGGCAGTGAGCGACCGATACTGGCGTCGCTACTTCGATAACTTCGCCGAAGTACTGTCGGGGGCGGCTGAGCTGGGAGCGCACGAACTCGACGAAATTGCCCAGCGATGGCGCCAGCTCAGCAACGACCGCGGGGCCGAGCACGCCGCGTTGGGCCTTGAGTTTTCGTTGTATCTGCTTCGCAACCCTGAGGCGAAGGAGCGGGTGGCAGCCAAAAGGTTAGAGGTCCTCGAGGCGCTGGCGAAGTTCATTGCCGAGGGCATAGACCAACTGGGCGGAGCCCTGCTGATCCCTCCCTTGACGTTCGCCCACGTGCTCGTCGCCACGACTGACTCAGTCGTGCTGGGCAGCCAACTCGATGATGTCGATCTCTTCAGACCGACCCTGCAAATGTACGTGTCAGTGATCAAACTGCCCTGACTTGGCGAGATTATGTGTGCCGGGCAGCCGGTGCGCGGTTAGCCGCCGGCCACCGAGATCGATTTGGTGTCAAGATAACTTTCGATACCTTCGCGACCCAATTCCCGGCCATAGCCGCTGGACTTGATGCCGCCGAACGGAGCGTAGGGGTCCATCGTGTAACCCTGGTTGACACCGAAAGTCCCGGTACGAATTCGCCCGGCCAACGCGACACCGCGATCGATGTCGTCGGTCCACACCGAGCCGGCCAGCCCATAGTCGGAGTCATTGGCGATCGACACCGCGTCCCGCTCGTCGCGGTAGCCGATGACGGTCAGCACCGGGCCAAAGATTTCTTCGCGGGCAATGCGCATGCTGTTGTCGGCGTCCGCGAACAAGGTCGGCTTGACATACCAGCCGCGCTCGATGCCTCCGGGCATGCCGGTACCACCGGTGATCAGCCGGGCGCCTTCTCGCCGGCCGGTCTCGATGTAGCCAAGCACCCGCTGCTGTTGCCGTTGCGCCACCAATGGACCGAGTTGCGTGGCGGGGTCCACTGGGTCGCCGACGACGAGCGCCTGCATTTCGGCGGCCAACGCATCGACAAAACTGCTGCTTTGGTTGGCGGGCACCAGGATTCGGGTGAGCGCATTGCAGATCTGGCCGCTGTTGGACAGGCTCGCCGATCGGATCCCCGCCGCGACGGTCGTTGGATCGGCGTCGTCAAGGACGATCGCCGCGGATTTGCCGCCGAGTTCCAGGCTGACCCGTTTCAGATCGCGGCCGCAGGTTTCGGCGACCTGCTTTCCGGCTGCGGTTGATCCGGTGAACGACACCTTGTCCACGTCGCGATGCCCGACCAGGTACCCGCCGACGTCGGCACCACCGGGCAGCACGCTGACTACGCCGGGCGGCAGGCCAACGTCGTCAAGGAGTTCGGCAAGCAGCAGCGCATCGAGCGGCGATTCGGGCGCCGGCTTGAGCACCACGCAACAGCCGGCGAGCAACGCCGGAATCAGCTTGGTGACGATGAGAAACTGCGGCATGTTCCACGGCACGATCGCAGCGACCACGCCGACCGGCTCGCGACGGATGTGGATGTCCGAGCCGTACCGGCCGGCCCGGGTCTCCTGCCACGAAAAGCTTTCGGCGAGATCGCAAAAGGCGGTCATCATCATCCACGGCAGTCCGACCTGCGCGCGCTGCGCAAAGCTGGTCGGAGCGCCGATCTCGGCGGTGATCAGCTCGGCCATCTCCGCTCGTCGCTCGCCGTAGAGCTCGGCCAGCCGTCGCAGCACGGCGATTCGCTCCGACGGGTCGAGGCGCGGCCATGGCCCGTGATCAAACGCCGCCCGCGCTGCCGCGACGGCGGCGTCGACGTCGGCCGGTGCGGCAGCGGCGACCTGCGCGACCGGCGCTTCGGTGGACGGCGAAATGACCTCGATCTTGGCATCGGAGCTCGGCGTCGACCACGTCCCGCCGATGAACAGTGCCTGGTGTTGCACGCACACCTCCTCGGCCGGGGGGCCCACGAATATCAACTACTTGCGATTAAGCTACCGAGCATATACGGTCAGCGCTGCGGGTGGGTGGTCGTGATCGACAGGAGTAGGTATGGCTCGTTTCCCCAAGCCACCGGAAGGCAGCTGGACCGAGCATTACCCCGATCTGGGGACCGGTCCGGTGTCCTACGAGGATTCCATATCACCGGGCTTCTATGAGCTCGAGCAGGCAGCGATTTTCAAGCGTGCCTGGCTGAATGTCGGTCGGGCCGAGCAACTTCCGCGCAACGGCAGCTATTTCACCAAGGAGCTGAAAGTCGCCAACACCTCAATCGTTGTTGTGCGCAACAGCCGAGGTGAGATCAACGCGTTTCATAACATCTGCCGGCACCGCGGCAACAAGTTGGTCTGGAACGACATGCCGCTGGAGGAAACCAGTGGCTTCTGCCGGCAGTTTCGCTGCAAGTACCACGCCTGGCGTTACGACTTGGACGGCAACCTCACTCACGTCCCCCAGGAGGGGGAGTTCTTCGACCTGGACAAGAACCGCTACGGGCTGGTACCCGTGCACTGCGACGTGTGGGAAGGCTTTATCTTCGTCAACTTCGCCGCCGAACCCCAGCAGTCGCTCCGGGATTTCCTCGGTCCGATGGTTCTTGGCTTGGAGGGCTATCCGTTCGGGCAGATGACGTCGCGGTGGTGTTACCGGTCGGAAGTGAAGGCGAACTGGAAGCTCTATCTGGATGCGTTTCAGGAGTTCTACCATGCGCCGGTGTTGCACGCGAACCAGTCGCCGTCCAAGTACTCCAAGGCGGCGGCGGAGGCGGGTTTCGAGGCGCCGCACTATCGCATCGATGGGCCACACCGACTGGTCAGCACTTCGGGTGTGCGGACCTGGGAGATGGACGCCGATATGCGTAAGCCGGTCGACGAGATCTGCCGCAGCGGGCTTTTCGGTCCATGGGACAGCCCCGATATCGGTCCGCTACCCGCCGGCGTCAACCCGGCCAACTGCGACCCGTGGGGGCTGGACTCGTTTCAGCTGTTCCCTAATTTCGTGATCCTGATCTGGGGGCAGGGCTGGTATCTGACCTACCATTACTGGCCGACGTCGTATAACAGCCATGTCTTCGAGGGCACGTTGTATTTCCCGCCGCCGCGCACCCCCCGCGAGCGGGTTGCGCAGGAGCTGGCGGCGGTTACCTTCAAAGAATTCGGTTTGCAGGACGCCAACACGTTGGAGGCAACGCAGACCATGGTCGAATCGCGCGCTGTCGATGGGTTTGTTCTCAATGACCAGGAAGTGCTGTTGCGACATCTGCATCACGAGACCGCGGTGTGGGTCGATGAATACCGGCGCGCAGCGGCGGGAGTCTGACCGATGACCACCGTGCTGCCGCCCGAATTCGTTGATCTCGAGCCGTTTTCGCATTGGTGCCTGCCGACCGAACCGCAGCGCTACCACAAGCGACTCAATAGCTCGATGGCTGACATGCAGGCGTTTTATGACGCCATCACACCGCTCGCGGAAGACGCGTTGACCTACTGCGACAAGTTCAGTCTCGACGACCTGCCCGAGGACGTGCTGAACCTGATGCACCTGTTGTACTCGATGATCATGGTGTCGTTCCCGGTCGAATGCTGGAAGCAGCCTCGCGTCCCCGATTCGGGCGCATCGACGTTGGATTGCGTCTGCGAACCCGTGCCGTGATCGTACTGCGGGCCGCTCGCTGGGCAGACGTCGTCACCGGCCAGGTGCACTCACCGGCGGTGGTCGTGGTCGACGACGATCGGATCGCGGCCGTCAATCCCGCTGAGCCACCATCGGATTCAGCTACCGAGATTGACCTTGGCGATGTGACGCTGCTGCCGGGGCTAATGGACATGGAGCTCAACCTGCTCATCGGCGGTCCCGGTGGGCCGGAGGGGTTGCCGACCCCGCTGCACGGCGTGCAGGACGACCCCGTCTATCGAACCCTGCGCGGAGCGGTCAACGCGCGCACCACATTAGAGGCGGGTTTCACCACGGTGCGCAATCTAGGTCTGATGGTCAAGACCGGCGGTTACCTGCTCGACGTGGCGCTGCAGCGGGCAATCGACCAAGGCTGGCACATCGGGCCGCGGATCGTTCCGGCCGGACACGCCGTCACGCCGTACGGCGGACACTTGGATCCGACAGTGTTCCAACGGCTGGCGCCCGGCATCATGCCGTTGTCGGTCGCCGAAGGCATCGCCAACGGCGTGCCCGACGTCCGGGCCTGCGTGCGCTACCAGATTCGTCATGGCGCCAAGCTGATCAAGGTTTCGGCTTCGGGCGGGGTGATGTCGCACAGCACATCACCCGGATCGCAGCAGTACTCCGACGAGGAATTCGCCGCGATCGCCGACGAGGCGCACCGCGCCGGCGTCCGGGTGGCCGCGCACGCGATCGGCGACACCGCCATCCGCGCCTGCATCAGAGCCGGAATCGATTGCATCGAACACGGTTTCCTCGCCACCGACGAGACGCTTCAGATGATGGTCGACCACGGCACTTTCCTGGTTTCCACGACCTATCTGACCGAGGCGATGGCCGTCGACCG
>NZ_JBATXN010000011.1:0-3660 GCF_049673265.1 Mycobacterium sp.
GTTTCCCAGTGTGCGATCCACGGCCCGGTGCCCTCCGACTGGTCGACGATCCCGTCTTCGAGCCAGTCGTAACGACCCTTCAGCACATTGCGCGCCAGCGCACTGTCGGTGCTGTCGGTGTTGTCCCACAAGGCATTGAACAAGGCCTCGACCCGCAGGGTGGCCTGCTGACAGAACGCATCGGCCAGCTCATATGCCTGCTCACCCTGGCCCTTATCCGCGGCTCGCTGAGCTTCGGCCCGGACGCACGAGGCCGACATCGCGAACAACTCCGCACCGATATCCACCACCCGCCCGAGGAATCCCTGCTTCTGCTCCAGCGCTGCTTGCCAACGTGCCATCCCGTAGAAGGTGTTGCGGGCCAGCTTGCGGGCGGAGCGCTCGACGAATCGCAGATGTGTCGCCAATCGGCCGAACTCGCGATACGCCGTCGGTCGTTGACCCTCGCCGAAAACCAATTGCGGCAACCACTTTGCGTAGAATCCGCTCGCGCCAACCGCAGCCTTGGCCTTGGCCTTCACGTCGGCCTTGGGATTTGCAAGGTCGCCTGCCGCACTCAGATGGGCGTCGACCGCCTCACGGGCGATCAGCAGCCGCATGATCTCACTGGATCCTTCGAAGATGCGGTTGATCCTCAGGTCGCGCACCACCTGCTCCACCGGCACGGCCCGCTCCCCGCGCGCGGCCAGCGACTCAGCGGTCTCATAGCCTCGACCGCCGCGGATTTGCAACAGCTCGTCGGCGATCACGCAGGCCATCTCGCTTGACCACAACTTGGCCAGTGCCGCCTCGATCCGGATGTCGTTGCGGCCCTCGTCGGCCATCTGACCGGACAACTCCAACACCGATTCGAGCGCGTAACTGGTCGCGGCCATAAACGAGATCTTGTTGGCGACCGCCGCATGTTCGCCGACAGGTTTGCCCCACTGCACT
Source organism: Mycobacterium sp. (assembly GCF_049673265.1). Taxonomy (GTDB): domain Bacteria; phylum Actinomycetota; class Actinomycetes; order Mycobacteriales; family Mycobacteriaceae; genus Mycobacterium. The sequence goes on from NZ_JBATXN010000011.1 coordinate 934, forward strand.
CGCTCGCACGACCACTCCCGAGCGACTTTCAGCGACCACTTGGCGGAGCCAGCTGCAATCGCGGGTATCGAAAGTCGCCCGGCGTTCAGGGTGGTCAGCGCGATCTTCAGGCCGTCGCCTTCCCGACCGATCAGGTTTTCCGCCGGCACCCGGACACGATGCATCCGCGTCAGACCATTTTCGATCCCGCGCAACCCCATGAACTTGTTGCGCCGCTCCACGGTGATGCCCGGTGAATCGGCCTCGACGACGAACGCGCTGATGCCACCGCGGTGCCCATCGCTCTTGGGCACGGTCGCCATCACCACCAGCAGGTCGGCGACCACGCCGTTTGTCGTCCACAGCTTCACGCCGTCCAGTTCGTAGGCCTGTCCGTCGTCGATCGGAGTGGCCGTCGAGGCCAGGCGCGCCGGGTCGGAGCCGACATCCGGCTCGGTGAGCAAGAACGCCGATATTGCCCCGGCGGCACAACGCGGCAAGAACTTCCGCTTCTGTTCCTCGCTTCCGGCGAGCTTGAGCGGTTCGGGTACCCCGATCGACTGATGCGCTGAAAGCAGCGCGCCGAGACTGGCATGTACGGTCGAAACCATCTGCAGTGCACGGTTATACGCGACTTGCGACATGTTCAGGCCGCCGTACTCGGACGGAATTTTCATGCCGAAGCAACCAAGCTCAGCAAGGCCTTTGACGTATTCGTCGGGAATCTGCGCGTCGCGCTCGATGACGCTGCCGTCGATCGTGTCGAGGAATTCCCGCAGCTGAGCTAAGAACTTCTCGGTGCGGGCCGCGTCTTCGTCAGAGGGCCTGGGAAATGGGTGAATGAGCTCAAGCGGAAAACGGCCGAGGAATAGCTCCTTGGCTAAAGACGGTTTATCCCAACCGCTTTCGCGAGATTCCTCAGCTACCGCTCTCGCTTGTTCCTCGCTGACCTGTGCCTGCTGCGCCATCTGACACTCCTCGCTGGACGGGCTTACCCGGGTGTAATACCCAGTGTTACTCGCGAGTAACGCTCCGGTCCATGCTTTCGCAGAACGACGGCTCTCAGTTAGGCGTCGAGTTCCTGGGCCACGGCTTTGACCACCTCGGAGACCCTGCGAGCGGTTTTGCGGTCCGGGTAGCGGCCCTTTCGCAGTTCGGGCTGCACGGTGCTCTCCAGGAGAGTGATCATGTCCTCAACCATGCCGTGCAGCTCATCCGGGCTGTGCTTGTGTTCGGCCGGCCCCTCCCGGCGTGGCCGCGCCAGGCTAGGCGGCGGGTCAATCAGTTTGAGGCTCAACGCCTGCGGTCCGCGCCGTCCGGAGGCAACACCGAATTCAACGCGCTGCCCCGCCTTGAGGTCTTCGACGCCGGCAGGCAACGCCGAGGAGCGGACGTAGACATCCTCGCCGTCCTCCTGGGATAGGAAGCCGAATCCTTTCGCAGCGTCGTACCACTTCACCTTGCCTGTCGGCACCGGTCTCACCTGCTTGTCTGACTGGAAACTAGGTATGAGCAACACAATGAAGCGCCCCGCCTGCGCAGGACGCGATGACGACCGATCCTACTCGGAAGGGCCACAGCCGAGCACCCTGTTTCCCGGTACTCTGGCATTACCGCTGGAGGAGACAATGCGCCTGGTCCTGAACGTCATCTGGTTGATTTTCGGCGGCCTTTGGTTGGCCCTCGGCTATCTGCTGGCGGCGCTGGTCTGCTTCATGCTCATCGTCACCATCCCGTTTGGGTTCGCAGCGTTGCGCATCGCATCTTATGCGCTGTGGCCGTTCGGGCGGACGATCATCGAGAAGCCCGGCGCGGGTACCGGGACGTTGATCGGCAACATCATCTGGCTGCTGTTGTGTGGGATTTGGCTCGCAATCGGGCACTTGGTGAGCGCGGTGGCGATGGCCGCGACGATCATCGGTATTCCGCTGGCGCTGGCCAATCTCAAACTGATCCCGGTGTCGCTGGTGCCGTTAGGCAAAGAGATAGTTGCAATCGGTTCCGACCGAAACCGCACTGAATCACTGGCGGGACACCGCTGAACGGTCACCCGAGGGTCAGCTGTGAGCCGTTTCTCGGCCACTTATTGGTGTGAGTTCAGTCACATAACGGATTGATCACGGGACGGCAACGGCCCGATATCGCAGCCACCGACCTGCACAGACGACGGGGCTTCCTGGCGTTTTCCGCGTCGACGGAACACGAAACGCCGGAGGCGACAAAAAATGACTCTGCCACGATCACCCGCTACCGTCGTGCGCGGGCTCGCCGAATCTTCCTGAGCGACGGGCCTTCTCGCCTATAGCGCCGAGCTCCATCCGATAGGCGGGAACACAACAACCCGTGGATGGAGACGGGGGACCCATCGGTCCGCCGAAATCGGACCGGAGCCGTACCCGGCTCCTTGGGGTGAAGCCACCACCGTTTCGCATCAGATTCGGCGTGGCCGGGCGACCTCTCCCGCCCGAACCCGACAGCTGACCTCGTGGGCGCATCAAGAGAGGACGTCTTCGCGTATGAGCGGACGGCATCGCAAGCCCACCACGTCGAACATCAACGTCGCCAAACTCGCATTCACCGGCGCAGTGATCGGTGGCGGCGGCATCGCACTTGCGGGCCACGCGTCCGCGGCTACCGACGAGCAATGGGACGCTGTCGCCGGCTGCGAGGCGGGCGGCAACTGGGCCATCAACACCGGCAACGGCTACCACGGCGGGCTGCAGTTCTCACAAGGCACCTGGGCCGCAC
>NZ_JBATXN010000012.1:0-2688 GCF_049673265.1 Mycobacterium sp.
GCCGGCCCGTCGTTCTTTCGCCGGTAGCCGTAGACGCAGGTGCGGTGGGTGCGGACGAAAGTTCGCCGCTCCGATGGCAGCATGTCGCGGTCGGTGGGAGCCGTGAATGGCTCCGAAGCAAGGGGTAACAACATAATGGATACAGTGTTACCATTATTGCCATCGTTGTCAAGAGTCGCCATACTTGCGCGGTGACCCAACGCTCCCCCGGCCGCCCCCCCATCCCCGTGGACCGGATCGTCACAACGGCGCTGCAGATCGTCGACGACGACGGGGCCGAGGCCCTGTCGATGCGAACCCTGGCGCAGCGGCTTGATTCGGGGACGGCCACGCTGTATCGGCACTTCTCCAGCCGGGCCGAGCTCATCGCCCACGTCGTTGACCTGGTGTCGGGGTCCGTCGATATCGACGATGCACAGCTGCGCACAGTGCCTTGGCCGGAGGCGTGTAAAACCGTCGCCCACACCATGTTTGAGGCGCTCCGCCTGCACCCGAATGTGGCGCCGCTACTGGCCGTGGATGTGCCGATAGGCCCGAACGCCATGGCCGCACGGGAACGACTTATCGCACTCTTGCTTGACAATGGATTCCCGCCCGCGCTGGCTGCCCGGTCCTACGCGACGTTGTCCCGCTACATCCTTGGCTTTGCAATACAGTTGGCGCGCTCCCCCGCTGCCGTTGACGACGGCCGCGTCGCGAAGGTCTTCCACGACCTGGACCCGGACAAGTTTCCCGCCATCGTCGCCGTCGCCGACAGCCTTCCGCTGCCGCTGGATGAGGAGTTTGCGTTTGGGCTCGAACTGCTCGTCGATGGCCTAGCCCAGGAGCTTAAACGTCACCCGCGTCGAGGAAAAGTTAAGCGACGCAACAGCGAGAGAGGTTAGCGTCGAGGAATGGACACGTTTCAAGCGCTCGTCGCGCGTCAAGACGGCGACCAGGTCACCGCAAGCATCGAGACCCAACGTCTCGACGACCTGCCGCCGGGTGACGTGACGATCCGGGTGCTGTACTCCAGCGTCAACTTCAAGGACGCGCTGGCGCTGACGCCAGGTGGCGGCGTAGTGCGCGACTACCCCGTTGTGCCGGGCATCGACTTGACCGGCGAGGTCGTCGAGTCGCAGTCACCCGACTTCGGCGCCGGCGACGCCGTCATCGCGCACGGCTACCAGATCGGCACCGGCCACCACGGCGGCTACGCCGAATACGCCCGGCTGCCCGCAGATCAGCTCGTGCGACTCGACGGGTTGAGCGCTCGCGACGGCGCGGCCATCGGCACCGCGGGCTTCACCGCGGCGATGAGCGTGCAGGCGCTCATCGACTGGGGTGTGCAACCCGGCGCCGGTTCGGTGGTGGTGACCGGAGCGACCGGCGGCGTCGGCTCGATCAGCGTGGACTTGCTTGCCGCCGCGGGTTTTCACGTGGTGGCCTCGACGGGCAAGGCCGAAGCTGGACAACGGCTGAAAGACCTTGGCGCCGCAGAGGTCATCGGTCGGCTGCCCGATGATCCGGACGCCAAGCCGCGGCCCCTGGCCAAGGCGCGCTGGGCGGCCGGAGTGGATTGCGTGGGCGGCGCGGCGCTCGCCGATGTGCTCAGCGCCGTCGACTACGGCGGTGCGGTGGCCTGCAGCGGCCTGACCGGCGGCCCCGCGCTGCACACCACCGTGCTGCCATTCATCCTGCGCGGCGTCGCCCTGCTCGGCATGGATTCGGTCCAGATGCCGATCGCCCCGCGCCGCGAGCTATGGGCACGTCTGGGCGACTCCCTGCGCCCGCGGCATCTCGACACGATCACCACCGACGTCGACATCAAAGACGTGGTCGGCGTGATCGACCAGGTGCGGGCGGGACGGTTCTCCGGTCGCGCTGTGGTGCGCGTGGCCGGCGGCTTCTGAGCTGGCTGGGTCCGCCAGTAGGCTTCGGCTATGCGCGCAGCACAGTTGACTCGGCTTGATGGTCCGGGCGCGGTGGAGGTCGGCGAAATCGACGAACCCACCGGCGACGGCGTTGTCGTCGAAGTGCACGCGGCGGGAGCCGCATTTCCCGACGCGTTACTCACCCGCGGGCTCTACCAGTACAAGCCCGATCCGCCGTTCGTGCTGGGCGCCGAGATCGCCGGGGTGGTCCGCTCGGCGCCCGACGACGCCCATGTGCGTCCCGGAGACCGAGTTGTCGGCCTGACGATGCTCACCGGCGGCATGGCCGAAGTCGCGGTGCTAGCACCCGACCGCGTGTTCAAGCTGCCGGACAACGTGAGCTTCACAGCGGGCGCCGGCCTGCTGTTCAACGACCTGACCATGTACTTCGCGCTGACCGTCCGAGGCCGGCTGCAGGCCGGCGAGACGGTGCTGGTGCACGGGGCAGCCGGCGGTATCGGCACGTCCACGCTGCGGCTGGCGCCCGTGCTCGGCGCGTCCCGGGTGATCGCGGTGGTCAGCAGCGCAGACAAGGCCGAGATCGCGACGGCAGCTGGCGCGACTGACGTCGTGCTGGCCGACGGATTCAAGGACGCGGCAAAGGAATTGACGGACGGCCGTGGGGTCGACATGGTGGTCGATCCGGTCGGCGGCGACCGGTTCACCGACTCGCTGCGCTCGCTTGCTCCAGGCGGGCGGGTGCTGGTGATCGGGTTTACCGGTGGCGAAATACCCACGGTGAAGGTGAATCGGCTGCTGCTCAACAACATTGACG
>NZ_JBATXN010000013.1:0-2445 GCF_049673265.1 Mycobacterium sp.
CTGCTAAACCCCACAAATATCGCCGGCGAAGACATAACCGTCGCGCCACCGGCCAAAGCCAGATCACACTCCCCCGTGCGCAACCACTGCATCGCCCAGTGCAGGGCCACTAGCGACGACGAACACGCGGTATCCAAAGACACCGCCGGGCCTTCCAGCCCCAAGGCATACGCCACCCGTCCCGAGGCCACACTTGACGCCGAACCGGTCAGCCCGTACCCCTCTAAGCCGTCGGTCGCCCCGCTTGCATAGGTCTGCCCGAAGATCCCGGTGAACACTCCGGTCGCCGAGCCCCTCAGCGATGCCGGTTCAATTCCGGCGTGTTCCAACGCTTCCCAGGAGCATTCCAACAGCAATCGGTGCTGCGGGTCCATCGCCAGCGCCTCGCCCGGGGCGATCCCGAAAAACCCCGCGTCAAAACCGGCGATGTCCGCGAGAAATCCGCCCCGCCGCGTGTAGGTCTTGCCCATCGCGTCTGGATCGGGGTCAAACAACCCCTCCACGTCCCAACCCCGATCGGTGGGAAACTCCGACACCACATCCCGGCCGCCCGCCACGACGTCCCACAGCCCGAGCGGGGAAACCACTCCACCCGGAAAACGACAGCCCATCCCCACCAGCACCACCGGCTCATCGATTTTCGCTGGGGCTGGCGGCGTCGGTGGACTGTCGGAGCCGAGGAGTTCGGCCTCCAAGTAATCAGCCAGTCCGGTAACCGAGCCGTAATCCCATCCGATCGTGTCGGGCAGCCGCAGACCTGTCAGTGCCGCTAATCGGTTACGAAGTTCGACTGTCATCTGGGAGTCAAAACCCAGCTCGGCGAAGGTGCGGTCCCGGTCTACCGAGCCAGGGCCGAGGTGGCCCAAGATTTTCGCGACCTCTGCGTCAACGGCCCTGACTACCACCTGGTGACGCTCGCGTTGCAAAACGTCCAGCCGCTCGCTAAGCGTCGAGCCACCCGCGTTTTCCGTCGGCTGCACGTCCGCCGCCGGTCCGGTTGCACGCACCGCCTTGGTGTCCGGCCAAGCCGCGATCGACGGCAGTTCCCAAATTGGCGCGGCGGGGACCTCCGCGCGAAGCACACCTCGTAGCAACTTTCCGGTGGGGCCTCGAGGAAGCCGGTCAATAATGGCAAATCGATGCGGGACCTTGAACCCAGACAATCGGGTGAGCAGTCGCCGGTGGATGTCGTAGATGTCCGATTGATCGACAGATGCTCCGCTCGTCGGGACTAAAAATGCCTGCAACGCCCGTGCGCCGGTGTGCTCCTTGACTGATACAACCGCAACTTCGGCCACATTTTCGTGCTCGGCAATGAGCCGTTCGACCTCCCGCGGATTAACGTTGTTGCCGCCGACGATTTCTATGTCATCCGCGCGACAACGGTAGGTAACCCACCCGTCGGCGTCCACGCACACTCTGTCCCGAGTGTCGAGCCAATTCCCGGTTATGACGGGATCTGTGGGACGGTTCCAGTAACCCGCTGCGATCGATGGTCCGCGGACCCATAAGTTGCCCTCAACCCCTGGTCCTGCGGTCGTGCCATCGGGCGCCGCCACGCGAATCTCATACGGGTGAAGCGCCTTTCCCAAAGTACCCAGGCGCCATTCATCGACGCGGTTTGATACGAATGTCTGCCCCACCTCCGTTGAGCCGATCCCGTCAAGGATCGGGATACCACCGAAGAAGTCCATCAGTCGTTCGGCGAACTCGACGCCAAGCGCTTCGCCCGCCGATACCACGCAGCGCAGCGAACGGAAAGAATCGGGAGAGCATGCGTCGACAATCCTCGCAAAGAAAGTTGGCACGCCGTAAAGTACCGACGGCGCAAATCTCGCACTGAGCTCGGCCGCCAGATCCGCACTCACCGGCACTTGGCTAATAACTGCTGAACTGCCTGTCGCCAATGGAAACCAGACCGAATTACCCAGCCCATACCCGAAGTGCATGCGTGCGCTACTGAACCCGGTGTCTCCAGGGGTGAGCTGCAATGCGTTGCGACACATGGCCTCAACAAATGCGAACACGTCGGCGTGCCGATGGATCGCGGCTTTCGGTGGACCCGTAGTGCCAGACGTGTAGTTAGCGAACGCAGCAGCGTCAGCGCTCAGCGGCTGATAGTCGCCCGGCTCGACTCGGCTCGCGTCGGACAACAGCTCTGCGGTTTCCACCACGCGCGACTGCTGGAACCGAGCGCGAAGAGCACTAGAGGTGACGACGAGCGCCGGGTCCGTGTCGCGTTCGAAAAACGCGTGGTCTTCGGGATGGAGCTCCGGATTCGCGAAGAAAGCCAGCAGTCCGCGAGCCAGGCAGGCCAGCAACAGCTCCACCAGCTCAGGCGAATCCGGAAGGCACAACAGGACGCGATCTCCGCTGGATAGACCGCGGACTCTCAGCACTTCCCCAAGGCGCGCGCCACCGTCATGAATCTGCCCATGAGTCACC
>NZ_JBATXN010000014.1:0-8350 GCF_049673265.1 Mycobacterium sp.
GAATCGGCGAGGACCGGCCACAGCGGCAGCGCCCAGTCACCGAAATCGCGGTCGGTGAGCGCCACCAGCGCGACCTTGGCTTGCGGATCTGCCCAGGTCAACGTGCCTGTTTGGCCGAAATGGCCGAAAGTGCGAGCCGAGTTTTTACCGCCGGTCCAGTGCGGGGCTTTGGAATCCCTGATCTCGAAGCCCAGCCCCCAATCGTTGGGCCGTTGCTGACCGTAGCCGGGCAATACGCCGTTGAGCCCGGGGAACTGCACGGCCGTCGCCTCGGCGTGCATCTGCGCCGATACCGTCAACGGATTCAGCAGGTCAGCGGCGAAGGCCGCCAAATCCGCCACCGTCGACGTCGCGCCGAAGGCGGCGGCCTGCGCGCCGCCGTCGAGCCGGCTGCTGGTCATTCCCAGCGGATCGAACACCGCCTCGGCGAGGTAGCGACCGAATTCGATCCCAGATGCCTGCTGCAGCGTCTCGGCCAGCACCTCGAAGCCGTAGTTGGAGTAGATCCGTCGGGAGCCAGGCTTGGCCAGCGTCTCATCGGAGTGCATCGCCAACCCCGAGGCGTGGGCCAACAGATGCCGAACCGTCGACCCGGGCGGGCCGGCGGCGGTATCCAAGTCGACGGCGCCTTCCTCGATCGCGATCTGCGCGGCCCGCGCCACCAGGAGCTTGGTTACCGACGCCAGTGCGAACGGCCGTCCCGTGTCACCGTGACTGGCCAACACTCCCGAAGGTCCGACCACCGCTGCGGCCGCCGCCGTAACCGGCCAGTCGTCGAGTGCGTCAAGTGCGGCCATCGCGCAGAAGCCTACCGACCAAGCGCTAGGTTGAAGCCCATGAGTCAGACAGTGCGCGGCGTGATTTCACGGAAAAAAGGTGAGCCCGTCGAGTTGGTGGACATCGTGATCCCCGACCCGGGCCCGGGCGAAGTCGTCGTCGACGTCACCGCATGCGGCGTCTGCCACACCGACCTGACCTACCGCGAGGGTGGCATCACCGACGACTACCCATTTCTGCTCGGCCACGAGGCGGCAGGCACCGTCGAAAAGGTGGGCACCGGCGTAACCGCAGTCGAGCCAGGTGATTTCGTGATCCTGAACTGGCGGGCGGTCTGTGGGCAGTGCCGCGCCTGCAAACGTGGCCGCCCGCAGTACTGCTTCGACTCGTTCAATGCCGAGCAGAAGATGACGCTCACCGACGGCACCGAGCTGACGCCGGCGCTCGGGGTCGGCGCGTTCGCCGACAAGACGCTGGTACACGCCGGCCAAGCCACGTTGGTCGACGCGGCGGCCGACCCGGCAGTCGCCGGCCTGCTGGGCTGCGGGGTGATGGCAGGCCTGGGCGCGGCTCTCAACACCGGCGCAGTCAGCCGTGACGACACGGTCGCGGTGATCGGTTGCGGCGGCGTCGGCGATGCCGCGATCGCCGGGGCAGCGCTGGTCGGCGCGAGACGAATCATCGCCGTCGACACCGACAACACCAAACTGGATTGGGCCCGTAAGTTCGGCGCCACGCACACCATCAACGCCCGTGACCTCGATGTGGTCAAGACGGTCCAGGATCTCACCGACGGGTTCGGCGCCAACGTCGTGATCGACGCCGTCGGGCGACCAGAAACCTGGAAGCAAGCCTTTTACGCCCGCGATCTCGCGGGAACCGTTGTGCTGGTGGGTGTTCCGACACCAGACATGCGCATCGACATGCCGCTACTTGACTTCTTCAGCCACGGCGGCGCATTGAAGTCGTCCTGGTATGGCGACTGCCTGCCCGAACGCGACTTCCCCACGTTGATCGAACTGTATCTGCAGGGCCGGTTGCCGTTGGAGAAGTTCGTCTCTGAACGCATCGGCCTCGGCGATATCGAGGAGGCGTTCCACAAGATGCACGACGGCAAGGTGCTGCGCTCGGTGGTGATGCTGTAATGCCGGCCATCGAGCGCGTCATCACCCATGGCACCTTCGAACTCGACGGTGGCAGTTGGGAAGTCGACAACAACATCTGGATCGTCGGCGACGACTCCGACGTCGTGGTCTTCGACGCCGCGCACACAGCGGCGCCGATCGTTTCCGCCGTCGGCGGGCGAAATGTGGTGGCAGTGGTATGCACACACGGCCACAACGACCATGTGACCGTGGCCCCCGAACTCGGCAAGACGCTCGACGCGCCGGTACTGCTACATCCTGGCGACGATGTGCTGTGGCGGATGACCCATCCGGACAAGGACTTTCGTGCGGTATCCGACGGGGACACACTGAGTGTCGCGGGCACCGAGCTGCGAGCGCTGCACACCCCGGGGCACTCCCCCGGCTCGGTCTGCTGGTACGCCCCCGACCTGGGCGCAGTATTCAGCGGAGACACGTTGTTTTCCGGCGGGCCCGGGGCCACCGGACGGTCGTTTTCCGACTTCCCGACCATCCTGCAGTCGATTTCGGGGCGACTGGGCAAACTTCCTCACCCCACGGTCGTCTACACCGGCCATGGCGACACCACCAGCATCGGCGACGAGATCGTTCACTACGACGAATGGGCCGCCCGGGGGCACTAAAGAGCCACTAGCGGCCGTCGAGAATTCTGCGCTTCTCGTCCTCGAATTCCTTTTCGGTCAGCGCCCCGGAATCCCGCAGTGCCGTCAGGGTTTTGAGCTGCTCGATTCTGACACCTTCGTCGGTCGGTAGCTGTGCCGGCGTCGGGGTCACCACCGGTGACTGCGACGGCTCGCCCAGAGGTTGCCAGACCGGCACGGTTGAGGGTCGGGTGCGAGACAGCCAGATCGGTGCCGCTATCGTGCCGATCAGGCCGATGACGAAGAGACCGACGAATATCCCCACGGGCGGGCCAGATGAGCTGGTACCGCCGTGACCGAACGCCAGTTGGGGGCTGATGAATCCGTTGACTTGCCCGTCGGTGGTGATTTTGTAGTCGCCATCGGCGGGAACCTTTACCAGCCACACCCTGCGATGGGCATCGTTGTTGACTGTGGTTGAGCTGCCATAACTTTCAGTAACCGTTGGCTCGGCAACGCCGGGCGGCGGATCGATGTCTAACCCGAGCTTTGGCACCGGCAGCCCACCGCCGGAAACGCTGCCGATGGTCACCGTGTGGAAGCTGATGGTGGCTTCCCCGGCGGGAAGATGGAGAGTGGCCGAGCCTGGGATAGGCACCTCGCCGTAGGCGTTGAACTTGTCCAAGACAAAGGCCTTGAGCGCGAGGGTGACAACGAAGCCGACGACCGAGCCGACCAGCAACATGATGGCCAGTGCCAGCGAAATTTTTGCGAGCCGCCTGCTACTCATTGACGCAGTGTGACACTGTGAGACGGAACTCGCACCGATTGAGGAGTGATATCCATGGCCACCAATCTCGTCGCGACTGTGCCCGATCTGTCCGAGAAGCTGGCTGTCGTCACCGGGTCCAACAGCGGCCTGGGATTCGGCTTGGCCCGTCGGCTATCTGCTGCAGGTGCCGACGTTGTGATGGCGATCCGCAACCGCGCCAAGGGCGAGGCCGCGATCGACGAGATCCGTGCGACTGTTCCGACGGCGAAGCTGACCATCAAACCCCTCGACTTGTCGTCACTGGCCAGCGTCGCGGCCCTAGGCGAGCAACTCAACGCCGAGGGCCGCCCGATCGACATCCTGGTCAACAACGCCGGGGTGATGACTCCGCCGAAACGCGACACCACCGCCGACGGATTCGAATTGCAGTTCGGCAGTAATCATCTCGGGCACTTCGCGCTCACAGCACACCTGCTGCCGCTGTTGCGCAAGGCGGGCCACGCGCGGGTCGTTTCGCTGAGCAGCCTCGCCGCGCGCCAAAGCGGCAAGATCCACTTCGACGACCTGCAGTTCGAGAAGTCCTACGCGGCCATGTCGGCCTACGGCCAATCGAAGCTGGCGGTGTTGATGTTCGCCCGCGAGTTGAACCGCCGCAGCAGCCAGGCCGGCTGGGGCATCCTCTCCAACGCCGCGCATCCCGGCTTGACCAAAACCAACCTGCAGATCAGCGGCCCGTCGCACGGCCAGTCGAAACCGTCGACCATGGAGCGGCTCTACAAACTGTCGTGGCGGCTGACACCGTTCCTCTGGCAAGAAATTGACGAAGGCATCCTTCCGGCGCTCTACGCGGCGACGTCTCCGCAGGCCGAAGGCGGCGCCTTCTACGGGCCGCAAGGCATCTACGAAGCCGCCGGTGGCGGTGTGACAACCGCCAAGGTGCCCGCCCGCGCTCGCAACGACGCCGATTGCCGGCAGCTGTGGGAAATTTCCGAGCAAATAACCGGAGTCAGCTACCCCTCGACGGCTTAACCTCCTCCGCGCAGTTTGGGCCCGTCGCAAAAGCGGGTAGCCCGTCGTCTATGAGTGTAGACGACGACGAAACCAGCAGTGAAGACACCGGCGACGAAGAGAACACCTCCTCAGAAACGCCCGAGCTCAGCGACGAGGGCAAGGAAGAAGTTCGCCGGATGCGGGACACCTATGACGAGGATCGCCCGACATCAGTGATGCCCGGCACCAACAAGACCATCACTGGGGTCGCGGTCACCGAGTGGCTTGACGACGAGGGCAACCCCAAGTTCGGCAAAGAAAAGCAACAGGAAAAAGAAAAAGAACAAGAAAAAGACGAGCACGAGGACCAGGAGGAAAACGCCGACCAGCACGAAGGCGAATCCGAGAACGCCTGATCGGCGCCTTACGGGGAGCCCGGTTGCGGTTGCGGCAAGAACCGAGGACCGCGGGGGAAGCCGCCGAAGGGCGGGCGCTGGGGCGCCTGGCTTGTCGTGGTCGCTTGGGTGGTCGTCGGCGCTGAGGTCGTCGTCGTGGGCGCTTGCGAGGTCGTCGTCGTTGTCGTCGGCGCTTGGGTGGTCGACGACGGTGTCCCGGTGTCCGAGCTGGTCGAGGATGGCGCGCTGGTCGCCGACGTCTGACTGTCCGTCGTGTCCGAAGATCCCTGGCTGGTCGGTGCGGTTGTGGTGCTCACGCTGGGCGCCGGTGCGGTCGGAGCGCTGCCGGAGGTGTGACGCAGGGTGATCAGCACCGCGGCGCCGATGGCCAGCACCACCAGCGCGGTCCCGACCATCACGACTGCGGGCCGACGGTACCAAGGGTCGCGAACCGGGCCGGTCACGGCCGGTCGGGCGTCATGATCGAATGCCGCCGGCGGCGGTGCCGCCATCGGACCGGCGCCGGAGCCCTCTTCTGGGTATTCACCGGGGCGGATCGGCATGATTCCGGAATCGTCGTCGGTCTCAGACCAGGCCAGTGCCGGTGCCGGGGCGGGTTCCACAGCAAGATCCGAGATCGTCGCGGCGTCGGCGGCCACTCCGGCCGCTGTGGGGGCCAATGCTGTCTCGCCGACGGCCGGGCCGCGTCCGGCCCGTAATGCCGCACCGACAGCGGCCGTCAGATGCGGCCGCGGCGCCGTGATGATCGGTGCGCCCAACTGCTCCGACAAGGTCGTCGTGACGATCGGGATGCTGGCGCCACCGCCCACCAAGGCGATTGCAGCCAGATTCTCTGCTCGAATTCCATTGCGCTGCAACGTCTGATGAACGACCCCTAGGAAGCCGTCCAACGGCTGGCGAATCGCGTCGTCCAGCTCGGCGCGGGTCACTTGGATTTCACCGCGATATCCCGGCACCTCGGCGGTCAGCCTGGTTGCGATGGTCGACGAAAGTTCTTCTTTGGCGTGGCGGCAGGCGTTCCGCAGTGCAGCCAGCGAACCGACAGCCGAGGTCGCAGCCGTGTCGAACGAACCGGCCGACGACAGCTCGGTGACGACATGGGTCAGCAGCGCCTGGTCGATCAGGTCGCCGGAGAACTCACCATGCCGAACGGCGGGAGCGACTGCCTGGTAGCCGTTGGCCGCGTCGAACAGGGCGAGCGTGGTTCCGGTGCCTCCGAAATCGCAGACGGCGATGACACCGCGGTTCGGCACCCCCGGGTCGACCTGCAATGCGATCACCGCCGCCGTGGCGTCCGATAGCAGCGTCAACCGGCCATCCGACCATTCGGCTACCCGGCTCAACGCGACGCGCACCGAGTCGACAGCCGCCGGCGCCCAATGCGCAGGGTGGGTCACCGCGACGGTATCCGGCAGCGGTGGTCCGCCTGTTGCGGCGTAGGACAGTGCCCGCAGCGCGTCGGCGATGAGCGTCTCGCTGCGGTGCGTCGTCCCGTCAGCCGCGACGATGCCGTCCGGGTCGCCCACCTTGTCAACGAAGTCGGTGATCACCAGCCCCGGCTCGTTGAGCATCGGGTTCTCGGAAGGCACACCAACTTCCGGTGGGCGCTGGCGATACAGGGTCAACACCGGCCTGCGGGTCACCGCCCGCTCAGCGGTCACCGCCGCCAAGTTGGTGGCCCCCACCGAAAGGCCTAACGCCGACCGTCCTACGTCAGCCATATCGTCCCATCCGCGCGCATCGGCACCAATTTATAGGTCGCCTCGATTCTGCTGGTCAGCGGATTGTGCCGGCGCCCGCTATCAGCGGCAGATCGAGCGGCGTGACCCAGCCCGGCGAGAGTTCGTTGACGGCCGGCACCGCGTTGAGCGCGCGCATCCCGGTGGCCAGACATCCGGCGGCGGCCGCGTCGCGTCCCGAACCGTCGGTGAAGCGGAATGCGGTTTCCTGGGAGATGCTCGGCGTGCCTTCGATGTCCACCCGGTAGACGTCGTCTTTGGTGCCGGCCGGCCAGTCCGGTGCGGCGTCAAGGCCGATGCGGTTGACGTGCTCGAGCTGGATGCGGGTCTGGCCTTGGTACACCCCGTTGATGGTGAACCGGACCGCGGCAACATGCCCCGGCGGGATGATGCCCTTGGCCGTCTTGCGTTCATCCGGTGTCACCCACTTGTCCCAGGTCGTGGTGATCTCGTCGAGCATGATGCCCGCGGCGTGCGCGATCATCGGGACGGTGGCGCCCCACGCAAAGATCAGCACGTCGCGGTTTTCCAGGATCGGGCGGAATTCGGGCTCGCGTCCGATGCCCATCTCGTTTTCGTAGTCGCCCTCGTAGTTGGTGTAGTCCAGCAGCTCGGATGCCCGCACCGTGCGCACCTCGGAGCACACCCCCATTAGCGTCATCGGGAACAGATCGTTGGCGAAGCCCGGGTCGATGCCAGTGGTGAAACACGACGACTCGCCCAACTCGCAGCCCTCGGTGATCGGCTGGATCCAGGTAGGCGGGTTGAGATGCATCGTCGGCCAGACCCACGGCGTCATCGACGTCGAGCACACGTCGATCCCGGCCCGCAGGAAACGCGTGATAAGCGCGATGTTGGCGTCGGCATGGGCCGCGGTGGGGCCGTAATGCACCAGCGCGTCGGGCTGCAACGCGATCAGCGCGTCGACATCGTCGGTGGCGGTGATGCCGACCGGTCCGGCCAGCCCGCAGATTTCGCCGACGTCGCGGCCGACTTTGTCCGGATTGCTGACGCCGACGCCGACCAGTTCGAACAGCGGATGTTTGAGGACTTCGGCGATCACCATCTTGCCGACGAAACCGGTACCCCAGATCACGACCCGCTTAGCCATTCGTCACCTTCTTCATCGACAACCCCCTGGGTTCACCCTAAGCGGGTGCGGTCATCGTTCGGGCGAAACCGGAATGTCATCCTTTCGATCATCCGGTCGCGCAACGTCAACGTGTGCAACAGGATCGCGGATACATGCGCGGCGATAGCGGCCATCAATGCATACGCGACGACCGAATGAGCTTGTCGCAGAAGCCAAAACAACTGCGCGTCAAACGGCGCGATGCGCGGGAGCCGAAGTGAGCCGAACACGACGACCGGTCCCCCGGCGGCCGAAAGCATCGCCCAGCCGATCAGCGGCTGGAGCAGCAGCAGCGCGTACAGCGACACCTCGGACAGCACGACGATCTTGCGTTCCAGCGCGCCGACCGTGGCCGGCAACGGCGGAGCGCGATGAGTCAACCGGTTGACCAGACGCACCAGCACCACCACCAGGATGGTCACGCCCAGCGTCCGGTGAATCATGACCAGCCGCGCGTACTCGCCGACCGAGTTCACCATCACGAAGCCGATGAACAACGCGCAGAACACCAGCACCGCCGTCAGCCAATGCAGGATTCTGGTCAGCCGGGTGAACCGGCCCGGCTCGGGCATCGCGGTCACAGCGTCGTCTCCCCGGTGCGACGTCGGTATGACGCGGCGTAGACGGCCGACCGCGCGCTGAGCAACGGATCGTCGGACGGCTCGATGCCGACGGGCAGCACCAGCGGATCGAAGTTGATATCTCGGGCATTACCGGGCGCGTCGGGTTTGACGGAGTCGAGCGTGAGCAGGCCGGTGTCGACGCTGCGGCGACCGGCGGGCCAGGGCAGGGTCGCGT
>NZ_JBATXN010000015.1:0-5827 GCF_049673265.1 Mycobacterium sp.
CGCGTCGCGGTCGAGGATGTCGCCCTGGCGGTAGACGGTCTTGGTCCACCCGTGCGGATTTGGATCAAATGGCCGTCGCGCCATGCCGATGATGCGATCGACGTCTGGGTGCTGCTCCAGGGCTGAGACGGCCGAAATGCCGATATCGCCAGTCGGGCCGGTCACTGCGACGGTGAGTCCCATGGCAGCGTCAACCGTGGTGGCGGCCCGAACGGCGGCGCCACCAGATCATCGCGACCACGGTCGCGCCGGCAACCGACGCGACGACCGCCAGCGACGGCTTAGCCGCCGCCTTGGACCTGTCGAGCGCGTCCTTTTTTGCGTCCAGGTTCGCCGAAAGCGCATCGACGGTCTCACCGAGCTGGCCCCGGGTGCGTTCGATGTCGGCTTGGATCTCGCGGATGTCCGCGTTGCGTCCGGGTTCGTGTGGTTCAGCTGCGGTCATGGCGAGAAACCTTCACTTGTTGCACGTCTTTTTTGACGTTGGCGACGGTCTGCGGCGCCGCCGGTGTCATTTCGCCGGCCTGCTTTTTGCTGAACAGAGCGGCTATCCCGGCCGCCGATAGCATCGCGGCACCGACAATCAATGCGGCCGCCCAGACTGGCAACGCCAGTGCGACTGCGGCAATGGCCGCCGCGATCAGGCTGGCCACGCCGAGGAAGGCGAGCAGACCCGCTGCGGTCAGTAGCCCGACGCCGAGACCGGCATGTTTGGCCGACTGCTGAAACTCCTTCTGCGCCAAACGCATTTCATCTCGCACCAGTCGCGAGAGTTGAGCGGACAGCTGGCTCATCAGCTCACCGATTGAGGCTTCTGGCTTCGGATTTGCTTCCAAGCTCATCGGGTTACCTCCATGCATCATCACCAATGGGCATCGGGCTACCCGGCTGGCCAGCCGTCAAACCCATGCACAGCTGGCAGTTGGTCCACAGCGCGGGGTTGGCAGGCCCCGCGACGGGCCTGGTGAGGCGGTCGACGAACCTACCGTCGGGGCATGCGCACAGAACTGCCCGCCGAGCGACTGCAGCGACGGCTGGGCGCCCAACCGGACAGCGAGGCCGACGGCACCGATGCTGACACCGACCCAAACTCTCTGCTGCCGCGGTGGCTTCCGGACGGCTCCGCGCAGGGTGCAGCCGGCTGGCTCGCCCGGGTGCGCGCCGATCCGGGCCGGGCGGGCGCCATCGCCTTGGCGGTGATCGCCGTTATCGCGGTGCTGGTCACGGTCTTCACGTTGATGCGTGATCAGCCCGCACCGGTGATGTCGGCGAAGCTGCCGCCGGTGGAAGCGCTGGCGTCAGCGAGCCGCGGCCCGAGTCCAAGTCCGACTGCCAAGCCGAGTCAACCGGTGGTGGTGAGTGTGGTGGGCTTGGTTCACACGCCCGGCCTGGTCACGTTGGCGCCCGGCGCGCGGATCGCAGACGCGCTCAAGGCGGCCGGCGGCACGACGGACGGCGCCGACACGATCGGGTTGAATATGGCTCGGCAGGTCGGCGACGGCGAGCAGATCGTCGTCGGCCTGGCACCCGTCAAGGGGCAGCCGCCGGTGCTGGGCAGCTCGGTGAGCTCCGGCTCCGCTGTCCCGGGCACGTCGGGCACCGCACCTCGTCCGGACAAACCGGCACGGGCTGAAGCGGTCAACCTGAACACCGCAACGGTGCAGCAGTTGGACGCCCTGCCGGGGATCGGGCCGGTGACGGCGGCTGCCATCGTGGCCTGGCGGGATGCCAACGGCAAGTTCACCAGCGTCGATCAACTCGCCGAGGTCGACGGCATCGGCCCCGGGCGTCTGGAAAAGCTGCGTCCGCTGGTTCGTGTCTGAGACACCCACCGCGCGGTTGGACGCACGACTGGTGCCGGCCGCATTGACCAGCTGGACGGTCACCGCGGCGGGAATCATATGGCCGCTCGGCAGCGCGGTCGGATCGGCGTGTGCGGTCGTGAGCGCGTTGGGCCTTCTGCTGTGGCGCACCGGGCACCGAAGTACACGGATGCGGGCCGTCGGCGTCGCGGTGGTCGCCGTTGGTGTCGTCGGGGCAGGCTTCGGGTTTGCGATTGCGTTGCGCGCCAACGCAGTCGCTCGCCATCCCGTCACCGCGGTGTTCGGAACTGCTGCGCAGGTAGTGGTTACACCGAGCGAAAGCGCACTGTCGGTGGGCTCAGGACAATCAGGCCGGCTGATGTTCCGCGCCACCTTGCAGCAGCTGGGACAGAACCGAATGTCGGGCCGCGTGGTGGTTTTCGCGCCGGCCCGCGACTTCAATGCGGTGATGGTTGGTCAGCCGCTGCGATTCCGGGCCAGAATCACCCGCCCCGCCCGACATGACCTGACGGTGGCGGTGGTGAACGCAGTCGGCCAGCCGACGATGGGCCGTGCCGGGCCGGTTCACCGCGTCGCGCACGCAGTCCGCGCGGCGTTCGCCGCCGCAGCCCGTCAAGTGCTGCCTGCAGACCAGGCGGCGATGCTGCCGGCGCTGGTGCTCGGCGACACTTCGACGGTCAGCACGATCACCAGCCGGGAATTCCGGGCCGCGGGTTTGACGCATCTGACAGCGGTATCCGGCGCAAACGTCACGATCGTCTGCGGAGCGGTGCTGTTCACGTCGCGGCTGATCGGCCCGCGGGCGGCAGTGGCGCTGGCCGGTGTCGCGTTGGTGGTGTTCGTCATCGTCGTGCAGCCCACCGCCAGCGTGCTGCGCGCGGCGGTGATGGGCGCGATCGCGCTAGTCGGTGTGTTGTCTTCGCGGCGGCGACAAGCGGTTCCGGGTCTCGCCGCCACCGTGTTGGTGTTGATGGTCACCGCTCCCCAGTTGGCCGTCGACGTGGGCCTCGCGCTGTCGGTCGTGGCGACGGCTGCGCTCGTGGTGATCGCGCCGATTTGGTCGCGGCGTCTGGTGGTGCGCGGCTGGCCCAAGCCGCTGGCGGACGCTGTGTGCGTCGCCTGTGCAGCGCAGTTGGTGACCGCTCCTCTGATCGCCGGCATCTCCGGTCGGGTCAGCCTGGTGGCCGCGGCGGCCAATCTCGCAGTGGCCGCGCTGATTGCGCCGATCACTGTGCTGGGCAGTGCGGCCGGTGCGCTGTGCTTGTGCTGGCCGGCCGGCGCGCAACTGCTGATCCGGTTCACCGGCCCCGAACTGTGGTGGGTGTTGCGGATCGCGCATTGGGCAGCCGCTGTGCCCGCCGCGAGTCTGCCGGTGCCGTCGGGGATTTCCGGCGTGCTGGTGGTCGGCGCGGCCGCCGTGCTGGCCGCGGTGTCGTGGCGGTGGCGCTGGTTTCGCGCCGGGATCGCGGTCGCGGCCGCCGGGCTGGTTGCCTGGTCGTTGTCGGGTCTGCTGGCAGGGGCCGGCGGCGCTGTCGGCCCCACATGACACGATCAAAGGCGTGAGCCAGCAGGTTTCGGCAGTGCATCTCGTGCTGGGTGATGAGGAGTTGCTGGTCGAGCGCGCCGTCGCGGAAGTGCTGCGGTCGGCACGGCAGCGGGCTGGTACCGACGACGTGCCGGTGAGCCGGTTGCGAGCCGGCGAAGTCGGCGTCTACGAGCTCGCAGAATTACTGAGCCCGTCGCTGTTCGCAGACGAGCGGGTGGTCGTTCTGGAGGCCGCCGGTGAGGCCGGCAAGGAAGCCGCGGAACTGATCGCCAACGCCGCTGCGGACATCCCGTCGGGCACCGAGCTGGTGGTCGTGCATTCGGGCGGTGGGCGTGCCAAGGCACTGGCCGGCCAGCTGCGCGCTCTTGGCGCGCAGGTGTACCCGTGCGCGCGAATCACCAAGGCCAGCGAACGTATCGACTTCGTCCGCAACGAGTTTCGTTCGTTGAAGATCAAATCCGACAATGACACGATCGGTGCGCTGCTGGATGCGGTCGGCTCCGATATACGCGAACTCGCTTCGGCCTGTTCTCAATTGGTCGCCGACACCGGTGGCCGCGTCGATGTCGCCGCGGTGCGGCGCTATCACGGTGGCAGGGCCGAGGTGAAGGGATTCGACATCGCCGACAAGGCGGTGGCCGGTGACGTCGCAGGGGCTGTCGAGGCGCTGCGGTGGGCGATGGTCCGCGGCGAGCCGCATGTGGTGCTGGCCGACGCGTTGGCTGAGGCCGTGCACGCCATCGGTCGGGTGGGCCCGCTTTCCGGTGACCCCTACCGGCTGGCTGCCGAAGTCGGGATGCCGCCCTGGCGCGTCCAGAAGGCGCAGAAGCAGGCCCGGCGCTGGTCGCGCGACATGGTCGCTGTCGCGATGAAGTTGGTGGCGGCGCTAAACGCCGACGTCAAGGGGGCGGCCGCTGATGCCGACTATGCGTTGGAAGCGGCGGTGCGAAAAGTCGCCGAGTTGGCATCCGGGGAGGATGCGGGCCGGAAGGCCCGAGGAGGAGGCGGATAACTGGGTGGAGCCGGCGACCGCTGACTCAGAGATTGTTGAGGGCGTGCGCCAGCGCAGATTTCTTGTTGGCGGCCTGGTTCTTGTGAATGACGCCCTTGGTGGCCGCCTTGTCCAGCTGACGGCTGGTGGAGACCAGCAGCTCGGCGGCCTTCTCCTTCTCGCCGGCGGCAGCGGCCTCGCGGAATGCGCGGACAGCCGTGCGAAGAGATGACTTCACCGACTTGTTGCGCAGTCGGGCGCGCTCGTTGGTGCGGTTGCGCTTTTGCTGCGACTTGATGTTGGCCACGCGTCAATTCCTTCGGCTTACGATTTTGGCGGCTTGTCGTGTCACGGTGCCGCAGCGGCTCTGCGCTTGAGCGGCGACTGCTCAGGGTATCAGTCAGCGGTGCTTTCCCCCAATTCGGAGCCGCTTGGCCTGCAGAAACGGCGTTCGTGATGCAGCATGGCACAGTGGCCCTTCGAACCGTGCCCGTCGAGACCAGGCGGCAGCCGCGCGGCGAGCCGCGGCCGGCGAAGCGTTATGAGCGAATCTTCGACGGCTACAACGCTGCCAGCAGCTACGCCGAGGCCTTCGATGAGATGTTCGACGGTCAGGGCAACGTCCGCGGCCCGTATAAAGGCATCTACGCCGAGCTGGCGCCGTCGGACGCGTCCGACCTCGAGGCCCGCGCCGAGGCGCTGGGCCGGGCATTCAGCAATCAGGGCATCACGTTTTCGCTGTCCGGCCAGGAGCGCCCGTTTCCGCTGGACCTGGTCCCACGGGTGATCTCGGCCGCCGAGTGGACGCGGTTGGAGCGCGGCATCACCCAGCGGGTGAAGGCCCTCGAGTGCTACCTCGACGATGTCTACGGTGATCAGGAGATCCTGAACGACGGCGTCATCCCGCGTCGGCTGGTGACCTCCTGCGAGCACTTCTACCGTCAGGCCGCCGGCATCGTGCCGCCCAACGGCGTGCGCATTCACGTCGCCGGCATCGACCTGATCCGCGACGAACGCGGCAACTTCCGGGTCCTTGAAGACAACCTGCGCTCGCCGTCGGGGGTGTCGTACGTGATGGAGAACCGGCGCACGATGGCGCGGGTATTTCCTAACTTGTTCGCCACGCACCGGGTGCGCGCCGTCGACGACTATGCGGCGCACCTGCTGCGCGCGTTGCGGAAATCAGCGGCCACCAACGAGGCCGACCCGACCGTGGTCGTGCTGACCCCCGGGGTGCACAACTCGGCTTACTTCGAGCATTCGCTGCTGGCCCGTCAGATGGGTGTCGAACTCGTTGAAGGCCGCGACCTGTTCTGCCGCGACAACCAGGTGTACATGCGCACCACCGAAGGAGAACGTCAGGTCGATGTCATCTACCGGCGCATCGACGACGCTTTTCTAGACCCGATGCAGTTTCGCCCCGATTCGGTGCTGGGTGTGGCCGGCCTGCTCAACGCCGCCCGTGCC
>NZ_JBATXN010000016.1:0-4836 GCF_049673265.1 Mycobacterium sp.
ATAGTGTTGTGGGCCTTCGCCAACCGAACTTTGCGCTCAACCGCCGCCCCAGCGCGGCGCCTGTCACACCGGGCAGCACGAAGTAGGAGATATAGCCGACGGGAACGAACAGGGGTAGTCCACCCCACGTCATGTTCAGTGGCCACCAGGACGGCATGCGGGGAATAGCAGGCGGGAACTGCGCGTACATCGCCCAGTCGTAGGGCGCTTCGATCCACGAGAACGAGATTGCCGAGATGCACAGCAACAGCAGGGGATGCACGCGGTGCTGGCGAACACTCAGGTAGACGCCAAGGACGGTAAACGCGATACCTCCGACCAGTGCGAAGTCACTGGCCGCCCGCATCACGGGAGTCATCGGTCGCGCCCTTGACTGGGCCGGGCTTCGGGGTCGAAACGCAGCACCAGTCCGAAGATCAGCACGATCAGTCCGAACAACGTGCCGAGCATGATCAGAGCGCCCACGTCGACCACCCTTCGAGACGAGCTCGATTGTTTAGATAGTGGATACTATCCTAATCGGATAGCACATACTATCCTGAACTGCGTGTCACAGCGATCAGTCGCCAAGGAGAGCAGAGTGGGCACGCCGGCCTCTGCGATACGCCGGCCTCGCGGCGAGCCGCGCAGACTCCTGCTCGACGCCGCCCGAACCCTATTCGCCCGCCAGGACTACCGCAGCACCAGGACCCGTGAAATCGCTGCGGCCGCCGGTGTCACCGAGCACTTGCTGTTCCGCCACTTCGGCTCCAAAGCAGCGCTGTTCCGGGAGGCCCTGGTTCTACCGTTCACCAGCTTCGTCGACGAATTCGGCCAGACCTGGCAATCGGTTATCCCCGAGCAGACCGACGAGCAGGAGCTGGCCGGGCATTTCGTCGGACAGCTCTACGACGTGTTCGTCAAACACCAAGGCCTGTTGTTAACCCTGATGGCATCGGAGGCTCTGAGCGAGGACGAACTGGCTGAGACGGGAATTGCCGACGTCAGGCGGGCACTGCGGTTGCTCGGCCGAATCAGCGCCGAGGGCATGAACTTACGCGGGCTGCGGTCCGATCACCCTGACCTGCCGGCGCACTCAACGGTGGCGATGATCGCCGGCATGGCCGCCCTGCGGTCGACCTATTTCGGCACCAAGCCGCCATCGAGAGAAGTGATTGTTGACGAACTCGTCCAGGCGATTCTGCACGGCTTCCTGCACCGAAACGACTGAAGGGACGGATAGTGGAAGGCACCAAAGCGGCCGAGTTATATTACGACCCATACGATCCCGCCATCGACGACAATCCATATCCGGTGTGGAAGCGGATGCGCGAAGAAGCGCCGCTGTACTACAACGAAAAGTACAACTTCTACGCGCTGAGCCGCTACCAGGACGTGGCGCGCGAGCTGCCGAACTGGCAGACGTACCGCTCCGGCCGCGGCACCACCGCCGACATCTTGTTCAACAACATCGAGGTGCCGCCGGGTATCTTGCTGTTCGAGGATCCGCCCCTGCACGATCTGCACCGACGCTTGCTGTCACGGGTCTTCACACCCCGGCGCATGCTTGCCGTCGAGTCGCTGGTTCGCGGATTCTGCGTCAAAGAGTTGGACCCGCTAATTGGTTCTGGCGGTTTCGATTTCATCGCCGATCTCGGGGCGATGATGCCCATGCGGACCATCGGCTATCTGCTGGGCATACCCGAAGAGCACCAAGAAAGCATCCGTGATCGCAACGCCGCCTACCTCGACGTCGCCAAGGGGCGCGACCGCGGCGAAGCTAATCAAAAAATATTCGAACAAACCATCGTGATGTTCGCCGAGTTCATCGAATGGCGGGCCGAGCATCCCTCCGACGACCTGATGACCGAACTGCTCGCCGCCGACATCGACGAACCCGACGGGACGCATCGGCCGCTGTCCCGCACCGAGGTGTTGTCCTACACCGCAATGATCGCCGGTGCCGGAAACGAAACCACCACCCGGCTCATCGGCTTCATGGGACAGCTGCTCTCCGATCATCCGGATCAGCGACGGGAGCTCGTCGCCGACCCGTCCCTGATCCCCGGCGCGGTCGAGGAGTCGCTGCGCTACGAGCCGCCGTCGCCGGTGCAGGCCCGCTACGTCGCCCAGGACGCCGAGCATCATGGTCGCGTCGTCCCGGAAGGGTCGTTCATGTTGCTGCTCAACGCTTCTGCCAATCGGGATGAACGTCAGTTCCCAGATCCGGACCGCTTTGACATCCACCGCCGCGGCAGCCACCTGAGCTTCGGGCAAGGGCTGCACTTCTGCCTCGGCTCGGCGCTGGCCCGCTTGGAAGCTCGGGTGGCCTTCGAAGAGGTTCTCCAGCGCTGGCCTGACTGGGAAGTCGACTACGCCAACGCCGAGCGAGCGCACACCGCAAGCGTGCGCGGGTGGGCACGTCTACCCGTCATCACCGGCTGAGGAACTGGCAAGGACGCGCCGAATGTGGGGTTGTGTCACGCGTTCGGCGATTGAGCGTGCATTAAGCCCACAGTCGGCGCAGAGGTTGGTTAGCCTGCCGGCGCCAGCGCCGGCCGCGGCGTGAAGGTCAAATGCAGTTCGGACAGCCCACGCAAGATGTAGGTCGGCTCGAAGGTGTAGCGCCGTTCGTCGGCCGGTCCGTGTTGGGTTTCGCTGATGTTGATTTCGGACATCCGGTCCAGGATGCGCTCGATCGAGACGCGGCCCTCGACCCGGGCCAGCGGTGCACCCGGGCAGGAGTGCACTCCGCGGGCGAACGCCATGTGCTCGCGGACGTTCTTGCGGTCCAGCTGAAACTCGTGCGGGTTCTCGAACCGGCGAGGGTCACGGTTCGCGGCACCAGGTAGCACCATCACGATGGTGCCCACGGGGATGTCGACGCCACCGACGGTGGCCGCCCTGCGGGCCAGCCGAGAGTCGCTTTTGACCGGGCTCTCCATGCGCAGCGACTCTTCGATGAAGTTCGGAATCAGGCTGCGGTCATTACGCAGCTGCTGCTGAATCTCGGGTCGGTCGCCGAGTGCTTGCAGTGCCGCAGAGAGCAGCTTGGCGGTGGTTTCCTGCCCGGCAGCGAAAAGGAATGTCGCCGAACGGCTTACCTCGATGACTTCGGGGGTGGATCCGTCCGGGTACTTCGCCGTTGCCAACGAGGTCAGCACGTCGTCGCGCGGTTCACCGCGACGGTCTTCGATATAGGCGCAGAACTTGTCGTCCAGCCACTGCAACGGGTTGACGCCGACCGACTCGTGGTCCAGCGCGCCCACCCGTGCGCCGGGACGATCGGCGCCAAGGACGTGGCGGAACTGCTTGTGGTCTTCCTCCGGGACACCGAGCAGGTCGGCGATCACCAAAGTCGCGAAGGGCTTTGAGTATTCGGCGATGAATTCGCATTCGCCGGTGTCCAGGAACTCCTCGAGCTGGCGATCGGCCAGTCGCCACATGAATTCCTCGTTCTCTTTCAGACGGCTCGGTGTAAGCAGCCGGGACAGGATCGAGCGTGCGCGAGTGTGGTCGGGCGGATCCATGGTGACCATGTGCTCGAACATCGGAAACTGGTCGCGGTGCGCGTCGATCAGAGAACTGAGATCGTCACAGTCGACTTCAAACGGCAACGGTGGGAACGGGCCGCCGAGAGCTACGCAGTTGGAAAACGTATCGGGATCTTTGTAGACCGCGTTGGCCTCCTCCCAGCCGGTGATCGCGACGACATTGTGATGAGGCAGCCGGAAGACCGGGTTTTGGCTGCGCAGATAGTCGAAGTAGGGATGCGGATCGGGAACCAGAGACGGGTCGGTGAAAAAGTCGATGGTGTCGAAGCTGGTCATGTTGTTACGCGCCTCCCGAGGCTGATTTACCCGTGGTGTAAGGGCGGGCCGTCATGGCCGGTATGCGGTCTGGATCTGAGATCGGCAAAATTGCAGTATGTGCTGAGCACCTGCTTAGCATGACGCTAATGTCGTGGTCAAGGTCACGGCGTCGCGCGACGCTACGATCGGCATGTTGAGCAGGCAATCGACAGGAGTTTGGAGCTAACGCATGACTTCGGCACGCAGGATCGGGGCGCCCGATGCCAAGAACCGAGGCGTGCTGCTCGACGCCGCCGAACAGCTGATGCTCGAAGAGGGTTATGCCGCAGTCACTTCCCGTCGTGTCGCCGAGAAGGCCGCGCTGAAGCCGCAGCTCGTGCACTACTACTTCCGCACCATGGACGATCTGTTCTTGGCCGCGTTCCGCCGTCGTGCCGAAGAAGGCCTTGAGGCGCAAGCGCAGGCGCTGCAATCGTCGCAACCGCTGTGGGCGCTGTGGCGGTTCAGCACCGATCCTGCGGCCACCGCGATAACGATGGAATTCGTCGCGCTGGCCAATCACCGCAAGGCGCTCAAAGCCGAAATTGCGTACTACGCCGAGCGTTTCCGCGAAGAGCAGCAAAAGGCGCTGTCGACGGTGCTGCGGCGCTACGGTGCCGACGCCGCCGAGGTACCGCCGCTGGTGTGGTCGGTGCTGATGACCAGCGTCTCCCGGGTACTGGTGATGGAGCAGGTGCTCGGCATGTCCGCCGGTCACGCCGAGACCGTCGGGTTCGTCGAGCGCTACCTCCTCCGACTGGAAGGCGCTCCGGAAAACTAGCCGGCTCACCAGGTGCGCTGCGAGCAGATCACGCCCTTGGCGCCGTCGTTCGAGACGACCACCTTCCCGTCGACGACGAGAGCACAGTGAAACATCGGCGTGCCAGGTTCGGTACCGGTGCTGACTACGACCATGGCGTAGGTGTTGGGGTCCGACAGCATCACCACAGGCGAGACCCAGGGGTGGCCCGGTGCGATATCGGCGTTTACGTGGGGAGTGTACTGG
>NZ_JBATXN010000017.1:0-7800 GCF_049673265.1 Mycobacterium sp.
GCACGGACGTGGACCGTGCGGTCGCCGTTGCGCGTCGGGTTCGCACCGGGCAGATCGCGGTCAACGGTTTCGGTCCCGGTGGTGCGCCGTTCGGCGGCTTCAACCAGAGCGGGTTCGGCCGGGAAAGCGGCGGGATCATGGGAATTCGTCAGTACATGGAGCCGAAGGCCATGGGATTGCCCGCGTGAGCGAATCCCTTAACGGGCTTCGTGTCATCGAGATCGCCAACGAGATCTCAGGGCCCTATTGCGGCAAGTTGTTCGTCGACCTTGGCGCCGACGTTGTCAAAATTGAAGGACCGGAAGGGGATTCGCTGCGCCGGTGGGGCCCGTTTCCCGGCGGCGACCCCGACCCCGACCGCTGTGGGCTGTTCGAGTACCTCAACGCCGGCAAGCACCGCACCGTCCTCGACCTCACCCGTGAAACCGACGCGGCGGTGGCGCTTGAACTCATCGGCGACGCCGATGTCCTGATCGACGCGCTGGCGCCCGGATCCCTGGACGAATCCGGCCTCGGAGTCGACGCCCTGCAAGATATCAACCCGGAGCTGGTCGTGGTGCGCATCTCAAACTTCGGGCAGCACGGGCCGTTTCGCGACCGCGTGGAGACATCGCTGACGCTCCAGGCGGCGTCCGGTTGGGTTTCGACGCGCGATCCCGACCGCCCGCCGGTACAGGCAGGTGCCCGGATCGCCGAGTACGTAGCGGGCGGCTACGCCGCCATGGGCGCGCTCACCGCCCTGCGAATCGCCCCCAGGAGTCGGGTGACCGAGGTCGATGTCTCGGTGTTCGAGGCACTGCTGTCTACGCTGCCCTATCCGATGCTGATGGCCGAGCGAATGCGAACGCTGGGCCTGCCGTCCAACATCCGCTCGTCCCCGATGCTGGGTGTCGTCCGGGCCGGCGATGGCTGGGTCGGGATCAACTGCCTGACCGGACAGCATTGGCTCGACGTGTGCGCCATGGTCGGGCTGCCCGAGTTCGGCGAGCACCAATACGCCATCATGGCGGGCGGGCCCGAGCGCGCCGAATTCTTCGCGGCCGCCCAGCCTTGGCTGAGCGAGCGAACCGTGGCCGAAATCGTCGAACTCAGTCAGGCACTGCGTATTCCGGCGGCACCGATAGCAGACGGCGCCACCACGCTGGACTGCCCGCAGTACGTCAAGCGGGAATTCTTCGTCGACGGGGGAGGACGGGATTGGTCTTTTCGACGTCCGGGTCCGCCGTTTCGCTTCTCGAAGACAGCGGCGATGCCGGCCGGCGCAGCATCACATGGCCACTGGCCGTCCGCCGAGATCGTCGACCCTTCTCTGCCGTTTTCCGGGTTGAAAGTCCTTGACCTGACCACGTTCTGGGCGGGCGGCTATCTCACCTGTTACCTCGGGGCCCTCGGCGCCGACATCGTCAAAGTCGAGTCGATTCAGCGGCCCGACGGATTCCGCTACTCGGCGGCGTATCCGCACGAGGGCGACGACTGGTACGAGCGCAGCGCGCTGTGGCAGGCCACCAACCTCAACAAGCGAGACATCACGCTGGACTTGACCTCGCAGGCCGGACGCGAGCTCGCACGACGGCTTGCCGCGCAGGCAGATGTTGTCGTGGAGAACTTTTCGCCGCGGGTAATAGAGCAGTTCGGGCTGGACTATGAATCGCTGGTAGCGCTGCGCGCGGACGTAATCGCAGTCCGCATGCCAGGATTCGGCCTCGACGGCCCGTGGCGGGACTACGTGGGCTGGGCGCTGAACATCGAGCAGGTTTCCGGCATGTCGGCCGTAACGGGCTATGCCGATGGTCCGCCGTGCAACGTGCAGGGGCCCGCTGATCCCATCGTCGGGGTGCACGCCGGTGTTGCCTTGCTCGCCGCGCTGCAGCACCGCCGCCGTACCGGCGAGGGTCGGCTGATCGAGGTCGCGCAGATCGAGGTCGGCGCCGCCGTCACCGCCGAGCCGGTGATCGAGTACTCGATGAACGGCATCGTCCGGCCACGGGAAGGCAACCGGCGACGCGGCTACCGCCAAGGCGTCTACCCGACCGACACCGAAGATGCGTGGGTGGCGCTGTCGGTGCGCGACGACAACGACATGGCGGCGTTGGTCGACCTGATAGGTGAGCCCGCGCTGCTCCAGGACGATCGCACAGCCAATCACGACGTCTTCGACGAAGTCGTCGCTGCGTGGACTCAAACCCAGTCGCCCGCGAATATCGTTGCGGCTCTTCAGGAACGCCATATCCCCGCCGAGAAGGTCATCGCGCCCGAGCAGATGTATGACGTGGCGCAGCTCGATGCGCGTGGATACTACGAGGATTTCGACCATGCTGTCACCGGCCGCCACCGCTATCCCGGCTGGCCATTTCGCATCACCCCCGGACCTTCCCGACACCATCGCTTTGCCCCGCCGACACTCGGCCAGCACAACGACCAGATCCTTGGTGGCCTTGGAGTCTCCGACGACGAGCTAGCGGCGCTGCGCCGCGACCGGGTGATCGGCGAACGGGTGATGAGCTAGCCTGCACACGTGCTGCTGAGCTCGCTGGACCCCGCCGCGATCACCGGGGGCCGCGATCTCGCCGACGCGGTGCGCATCGGTGACGCCACGCTGAGCCGCAGCGATGTGATCGGCGCCGCGACATCCGTGGCCGAGCGCGTGGGCGGAGCGGACCGGATCGCCGTGCTGGCCACGCCGACCGCCTCGACCGCGTTGGCCATCGCCGGATGCCTGATCGCCGGCGTTCCGGTGGTTCCGGTGCCCGCCGACGTCGGGCAGGCTGAGCGTCGGCACATCCTCACCGACTCCGGCGCGGAGGCTTGGCTGGGCCCGCTGCCTGACGAGGGGGAAGGCTTGCCGCACATCCCGGTGCGCACGCACGCCCGGTCCTGGCACCGCCTACCCGAGCCGTCCCCTCAGGACACCGCGCTGATCATCTACACCTCGGGCACCACCGGCCCGCCCAAGGGCGTGCAGTTAAGTGGCCGGGCGCTTGCCGCCGACCTGGATGCGCTCGCCGAAGCTTGGCAGTGGAGCTCCGAGGACACCTTGGTGCACGGGCTGCCGCTATTCCATGTGCACGGCCTGGTGTTGGGTCTGCTCGGGTCGCTGCGATTCGGAAACCGCTTCGTGCACACCGGAAAACCGACGCCCGAAGCCTATGCAGCAGCGAAAGGCACGCTGTACTTCGGAGTGCCGACGGTGTGGTCACGGGTGGTTGCCGACCAAGCTGCAGCCGAGGCGCTGCGGCCGGCGCGGCTGCTGGTGTCCGGTAGCGCCGGCCTGCCGGTGCCGGTATTCGACCAGTTGGTCCGGCTCACCGGGCACCCGCCCGTCGAACGCTACGGCGCCACCGAGTCGTTGATCACGCTATCCACCCGCGCCGACGGCGAACGACGTCCCGGCTGGGTCGGGCTACCGCTGGACGGCGTCGAGACTCGATTGGTCGACGACGATGGTGGCCCGGCACCGCACGACGCGGAAACGATTGGGCGGCTGCAGGTTCGCGGCCCCACGCTGTTCAACGGTTATCTGAATCGGCCGGATGCCACCGCTGACGCGTTCGACACCGATGGCTGGTATCGCACCGGTGATGCCGCCGTCATCGACGCCGACGGTATGCATCGCATCGTCGGCCGCGATTCGGTCGACCTGATCAAGTCCGGGGGATACCGGGTCGGTGCCGGCGAAATCGAGACGGCGCTGCTCGGGCACCCCGGGGTGGCTGAGGCGGCAGTGGTCGGATTGCCCGACCAAGACCTCGGCCAGCGCATCGTCGCATACGTCGTTGGCGACGCCGAGCCGCAGGAATTGATTGACTATGTCGCTCAACAGCTTTCGGTGCACAAGCGACCGCGTGAGGTGCGGGTCGTGGATACATTGCCGCGCAACGCGATGGGCAAGGTGCTGAAAAAGGAGCTGTTGACCCGCGGTTGAAGCGGCGACGAGTTCGACGTCCTGCGTTACCGTCGTTATCGTGCAGAGACGCTGGGTCACGCCGATGAGGCGAGTTGCCGCTGCGTGTCTGGTCGGCTCGGCAATCGAGTACTACGACTTCCTGATTTACGGCACCGCGGCGGCGTTGGTGTTCCCCACCGTCTTCTTTCCCCACCTCAGTCCGACGTTGGCCACGGTCGCGTCGATGGGCACGTTTGCCAGTGCGTTTGTGTCTCGGCCGCTGGGCGCGGCAACCTTCGGTTATTACGGTGATCGGCTGGGCCGCAAAAAGACCCTAATCGTCACGCTGTTGTTCATGGCCGTCGCCACGATCTCGGTGGGCTTCGTCCCCAGCACGGCGGCCATCGGTACCGCGGCCCCCCTGATTCTCGTTGGGCTGCGACTCCTGCAAGGGTTTGCTGTCGGCGGTGAATGGGCAGGCTCAGCGTTGCTGAGCGCCGAGCACGCGCCCACCGGCAGGCGCGGCTGGTATGGCATGTTCACCCTGCTCGGCGGCGGCACCGCTGGGGTGCTTTCCAGCCTGACGTTTTTAGGCGTGAACTTCAGCATCGGAGAAAACAGCCCCGCCTTCATGGCGTGGGGGTGGCGCATACCGTTTCTGATCAGCGGCGTCCTGATCGGCATCGCCTTATATGTGCGGGTCAGAGTCGACGAGACTCCGGTATTCGCCGAGGAGAAGGCCCGAAACCGTGTCCCGGCGGCGCCGATCGCGGAGTTGCTGCACTTGCAACGCCGAGAGATCTTGTTGGCCGCGGGCAGCATCCTGGGCGGCTTTGGATTCGCCTATATGGGCAACACCTATCTCACCGCGTACGCCCATACCCATCTCGGATACACCCGCAGTTTCATCTGGGCCGTCGGGGCGCTGGGCGGGTTGGCAAGCATGGTGTCCGTCGCGCTCTCGGCCGGTCTGTGCGATCGATTCGGCCGTCGCCGGATCATGTTGCTGGGCTGGGTGGGGTGCGTGCCGTGGGCGGCGGTAGTGATTCCGTTGATGGACACCGGCAAGCCCGCGCTGTATGCGGTCGCGATCGTCGGCATGTTCGCGATCGCCGGGATCGGTTCCGGACCGACCGGCGCTTTCATTCCCGAGTTGTTCGCCACCCGGTACCGCTATAGCGGATCGGCGCTGGCGGTCAACCTCGCCGGCGTCGTTGGCGGCGCGTTGCCGCCGTTGGTTGCGGGGACACTGCAGGCAACCTACGGCAGCTGGGCGGTCGGCCCCATGCTGGCCGTCCTGGCCTTGGCCAGCGTTGTGTGCACCTACCTACTTCCCGAGACCAAGGGAACTGCACTTCACTCCGCTCGAGATGCCGGTGTCGCCGCGGTATCAACCGGCGCTTGATCGCGCCGCAGTGTTTTCCGGTTTGGCCCGGGTGCGACATCCGCGCCCAAAATTGCCGCGCGAATTAAATCCTCGTTCCCGACGTATTCCGGGCAAATTTTGGGAATTCGGAGTTCGCGGCCCCTCCGGGCGCTCAATTAAAGAATCCGAACACCGCCGCCGAACCTAGATAGTCGGCCTGTTTTGTTAGGAGAAAATGCCATGTCTTTTGTGACCACACAGCCGGAAGCATTGACGGCTGCGGCGAGCGCACTACAAACCCTCGGCACGTCAATGGTCGACCAGAATGACGCCGCTGCGGCTCCCACTACGGGCGTTGCTCCCGCAGCCGCCGACGAGGTATCAGCGCTGCAGGCCGCGCAATTCACGGCTTATGGAACCTGGTATCAGCAGGTCAGCGCCAAAGCCACGGCGGTTCACCAGATGTTGGTGAACACCCTGGGCGCCAGCGCCGGGTCGTATGGCGAAACCGAAGCGGCCAATAACGCCGCGACTGGTTCAACGTCGCTGTCCAGCCTGCTCGGTCCGCTAAGCGGAGCGGTCACTCCCGCGCAAGTGTCGTCCTCGACGGGCGCCTCAATTGCTACCCCTTTCAACTGGGCCCAGAACTTCGGCGCCGCGGGGTCCCAATTCATTGCGCTGGGCCAGGGCCAATTCCTTCCCCAAGCCGTGAACTGGAACCCCGCCGACCCAGCGGCCATCGGTATGGCAGACGGCGCGGGCGGTGCGCTCCCTCCGGCGGCTGCGACCGCGTCGGCGGGGCCCGCAAGTGTCGGTGCAGCGCCAGTTGTCGCAGGCGCGGGCCAGGCGTCATCGCTGGGCGGGATGTCGGTGCCGCCCAGTTGGGCTGGGGGAAGCGTTCCGCCGGCCACCGCCGCACCCGCGACATTGGCAGGTGCGGGTTGGACCAGCGCCGCGCCGCAGACCCCGCCGGTGACGACGATGCCGACAGGGGTTCCCTCGGTGGCCTCGACCGGGCGCGCAGGTTATGGCTTCGGCGCCCCGCGCTACGGCGTCAAGCCCACCGTGATGCCCAGACCGACCGCCATTTAAGACGCCGATAACGGCGGAGCTCATGCCAGAAAAGGATCAAAGAAATGACTTTCGATTTCGGCGCATTGCCCCCTGAGATCAACTCCACACGCATGTACAGCGGCGCAGGCGCCGGGCCGATGATGGCCGCCGCGGCTGCGTGGAACAACGTTGCGGCCGAACTGAATACGACCGCGTCTGCGTCCCAGTCGGTGATCTCGACGCTCACTGATGAAGGGTGGCGGGGTCCGTCTGCGGCGGCGATGGCCACCGCGGCGACACCCTATGTGGAGTGGATGCACACAACTGCTGCAGCCGCTCAACATGCAGCCAACCAGGCCATGGCGTCGGCCGCTGCCTACGAGGCCGCGTTTGCGATGACCGTCCCGCCGCCCGTTGTCGTGGCCAACAGAGCACAGCTGGCGGCCTTGGTCGCCACCAACGTTCTGGGACAGAACACCCCGGCGATCGCGGCCACCGAGGCCCATTACGGGGAGATGTGGGCCCAAGACGTCGCCGCCATGTATGGCTACGCCGGCTCCTCGGCCAGCGCCGGGACGTTGCAGCCGTTGACCGATCCGCCGCCGACCACCAACCCCGGCGGGGCCGGCGCGCAGGCCGGTGCCGTCACCCAGGCCGCCGGCACGTCGGCCGGACTGCCCGCATTGGTGTCCAACTTGCCCAGTGCGATGCAGTCGCTTTCAACTCCGCTGTCCGGCGCGGCGGTACCCGCTCAATCCTTGGACGATTTCTTCAATAACCCTCTGGTGAACAGCATTCCGAACGGGATCTCCGACATGGTGGCCTGGAACGCGTTCAATGGGATCACGACCGCGATCTTGTATGGGCACACCTATGACGCGGGACTGCTCAGCCATAACCTTCCGCTTGCTTTCGGCGGTATGGGTATTCACGGCTGGCAGCCTGGCACTGCGGTGAGTGCTGCGAGCGTGGGCGGTGCGCCGTTACTGGCCGGGATGGGTCAAGCCTCCCCGGTCGGGAAGTTGTCGGTGCCGGCAGCGTGGTCGGCAGCCACGCCCGCCGAGCCCGCCGCCATCGCTGCTCCACTGGCGGGCTCGGGTTGGACTTCCGCCACAGAGGCCGGCGGTATGACCACGGTGGCGGCTGGCATGCCGGCGTATGCCTCGGCGGGCCGCGGAAGCTTCGGCGTGGGACCACGCTATGGCTTGAAGCCAACCGTGATGCCCAAACAAGTTCTCGTGTAAGGTAATTCAGACGAGCACGCGGGTGGGCATCACCGTGGGTTTGACGCCGTAACGGGGGCTGCTGAAGCCGTGGCCTCCGCGGCCGGTGCCGGCTACCGCCGGCATCCCAGTCGCGACGTTGGTCACGCCGTTGCCTTCGTCGTAGTCCGCGTTCCAATCCGCGGTGGTTACCGCCGCCGCGCTGGACTCCGGAGTGGCCGCAGACCAGGTGGGCGGCACCGACAGCCCGCCGACCGAGGATGACTGGGCGATAC
>NZ_JBATXN010000018.1:0-5315 GCF_049673265.1 Mycobacterium sp.
GCTGAAGGCGTATGCCGACCATTGCACCGACAAGTACGGGATCCGGCCGAAGATTCGGTTCAACACCAAGGTCCTCTCCGCCGAGTTCGACGACGAGCGGGCGCTGTGGCGGGTGCAAACCGATCCGGGCGGAGAGCTCACCGCCCGATTCCTGTTGAACGCCAGCGGTGTGCTGACCGTGCCCAAGCTGCCCGACATCGACGGCGTCGACTCGTTCGGCGGCGCCGTCGTGCACACCGCTCGCTGGGATCACAACCAGGACCTGACCGGCAAGCGGGTCGCCGTGATCGGCACCGGCGCCTCGGCTGTGCAGCTGATTCCCGAGATCGCGCCGATTGTCAAAGAGCTCACGGTATTTCAACGCACACCGATCTGGTGTTTCCCCAAGTTCGACGTGCCGCTGCCCAAACTGGTGCACTGGGCGATGCGCCTGCCCGGCGCGAAAACACTTCAGCGGCTGATCAGCCAGGCCTACGTCGAGGTGACCTTTCCCCTTCCGGCGCAATACTTCACGGTGTACCCGCTGGCCAGGTGGATGGAATCGGTCGGCCGCGCCTATCTCCGCCGGAAGGTCCGGGATCCGGTCGTCCGCGAGAAACTGACCCCGCAGTACGCGATTGGCTGCAAGCGGCCCGGCTTCCACAACACCTACTTGTCGACGTATAACCGCGACAACGTGCATCTGGTGACCGAGCCGATCGACAAGGTCACGCCGTCGGCGGTGGCCACCACCGACGGCGCCAGCCACGAAGTCGACGTGCTGGTGCTGGCCACCGGCTTCCACGTGTTGGACTCCGACAGCATGCCGACCTTTGCGGTCACCGGCAGCGGTGGCCTGTCGCTGGCCAAGTTCTGGGACGAGCGTCGACTGCA
Organism: Mycobacterium sp.; assembly: GCF_049673265.1. GTDB lineage: Bacteria > Actinomycetota > Actinomycetes > Mycobacteriales > Mycobacteriaceae > Mycobacterium. The sequence goes on from NZ_JBATXN010000018.1 coordinate 874, forward strand.
GGCCTACCAGGGCGTAAGTGTTCCTGGCTTCCCCAACATGTTCAGCGTGATGGGCCCGTACGGCTACGTCGGATCGTCGTACTTCGCGCTGATCGAAGCACAGACGCACCACATGATGCGATGCCTGAACCGGGCCCGTGAGCGCGACGCCACCCGGGTCGAGATCACCGAGGAGGCCAACGCCGGCTACTTCGCCGAGGTCATGCGCCGACGGCACCGCCAAGTGTTCTGGCAGGCCAGCTGCCAGCAAGCCAACAGCTACTACTTCGACAAGAACGGCGATGTGGCACTGCGACCCTCGACCACCCTTGAGGCGTACTGGCGCAGCCGGCGTTTTGACCTCGACGACTACCGGTTCACCGGCTAGCTGCGTCGGGAGTGCGGCCAGCCGCACGCTCGGCGTCGAGAGTGCGTCTAGCTGCACTTTGGCGGGCTTTTACGTAGGCGGAAAAATTAGATGGCGCGCTTGAGCTCGTCGACCATGTTGAGCTGCTCCCACGGCAGCTCGATGTCGGTGCGGCCGAAGTGCCCGTACGCGGCGGTCTGCGCGTAGATCGGCCGTAGCAGGTCCAGGTCGCGGATGATCGCGCCGGGCCGCAGGTCGAACACCTCGGGCACGATCTTCTCGATCTTGACCGGGTCGACGATCGCAGTACCAAAGGTTTCGATGAACAGCCCGACCGGGGCGGCCTTGCCGATCGCGTAGGCCACCTGCACCTCGACCCGCTCCGCCAGGCCGGCGGCAACGATGTTCTTTGCCACCCAGCGCATCGCATACGCCGCGGAACGGTCCACCTTGGACGGATCCTTGCCGGAGAAAGCGCCGCCGCCGTGGCGGGCCCAGCCGCCATAGGTGTCGACGATGATCTTGCGGCCGGTCAGGCCGGCGTCGCCCATCGGGCCGCCAAGGACGAACTTGCCGGTCGGGTTGACCAGCACCCGCGTCGCCGACGAATCCAACGTCTCGTGAGCAAGGTCCGCCAGCACGGTCTTGAGCACGTGCTCCCGGATGTCGGGATCCAGCGTCTTGTCCAAGTCGATGTCGGCGGCGTGCTGGGTAGACACGACCACGGTGTCCAATCGGACGGGCACGTCGTCCTCGTACTCGATGGTGACCTGCGTCTTGCCGTCCGGCCGCAAGTAGGGCAGCGTGCCGTTCTTGCGGACCTCGGTCAGCCGCCGCGACAGCCGGTGGGCCAGCGCGATCGGCAGTGGCATCAGCTCGGGGGTGTCATTGATCGCGTAGCCGAACATCAGGCCCTGGTCGCCCGCGCCCTGCGAGTCCAGCGGGTCCGCCGCTCCCTCGACGCGTGCTTCGTGGGCGGTGTTGACGCCCTGAGCGATGTCGGGCGACTGCGCGCCGATGCCGATGTTCACTCCGCAGGTGGACCCGTCGAAGCCCTTCTCTGACGAGTCGTAGCCGATGTCGAGGATGCGCGCGCGAACCGGGTTGGTGATGTCGGCGAACGCTTCCCTCGCCGTCGTCGTCACTTCACCGACGACGTGCACCTGCCCGGTGGTCACCAACGTCTCAACCGCGACACGTGAGCGGGGGTCCTCCGCCAGCAGTGCGTCGAGGACCGAGTCGCTGATCGCGTCGCAGATCTTGTCGGGATGTCCTTCGGTCACCGACTCGCTGGTGAACAGCCGACCCTTTTCGCTCACACCCTCATCCTTCCAAGTAATGGTGGAATTGTTAGTTAGACAAATTATATCTTCGGGCCGCCCGCCGCTCCCGGCCAGCCCTGGATGTTACGGGGTTAGGCGGCGGAGCCACCGCCCCCGTGCAGGAATGCGACGATTGCGTCCACGATGCGACTGGCCATCAGCGTCTTCGAGCCATGCTGCAGCGCCGACTCGGTGCCGTCGGATGCCAGTAACCAGCCGTCGTTGTTATCCACCTCGAAGGCCTTGCCCTCACCAACGGCGTTGACCACCAACAGATCACAGCCCTTGCGACGCAGCTTGGCCCGAGCGTGGAACAGCACGTCACCGTTCGCGTCGCCGGTCTCGGCGGCGAAGCCGACGATGGCCCGCATGTCGGGTAGCTGTCCGGCCGCCCGGGCCTGCACCGCCGCGGCGAGCACGTCGTCGTTGCGGACGAGTTCGATCGTCGGTGGTGCAGAGTCTTCTGCCGCGCCCTTTTTGATCTTGGCGGTCGAGACGTGCGCCGGCCGAAAATCTGCCACCGCAGCTGCCATCGCCAGCACGTGGGCGTCGGGTGCGTGCTTGGAGACCGCGTCGGCAAGTTGTTGAGCCGAGCTGATGTGCACCACCTCGACACCGGCCGGATCGATGAGCCCGGCGGTGTGCCCGGCGATCAGCGTGACCTCCGCGCCGCGCTGAGCGGCGACCCGCGCCAGCGCGTAACCCTGCTTGCCCGAGCTGCGGTTGCCGATGAAGCGGACTGGGTCGATCGGCTCGCGGGTGCCACCCGCCGTCACCAGTACCTTGACCCCGGCCAGGTCGTACCGCATCGCATCGTGCCGTTCCAGCAACAGCTGGGCGAAGGTGACGATCTCCTCGGCTTCGGGCAGCCGGCCAGCGCCGCTGTCGGCACCCGTCAGCCGACCGGATGCCGGTTCCAGCACTACGGCGCCGCGCCGTCGCAGCGTGTCCACGTTTTCGACGGTGGCCGGGTGCTGCCACATCTCGGTGTGCATGGCCGGTGCGAACAACACCGGACAGCGCGCGGTGAGCAGCGTCGCGGTCAGCAGGTCGTCGGCGCGGCCGTGGGTAGCCCGGGCCAGCAGGTCGGCGGTCGCCGGTGCCACCACGACCAAGTCAGCGCCCTGGCCGATGGCAACGTGCGGAACCTGCGGAACGTCCTGGAAGACACCGGTGTGCACCGGCTCCCCCGACAGCGCCTCAAAGGTGGCGGCGCCGACGAAGCGCAGCGCGGATTCGGTGGGGATGACGCGGACCTGGTGGCCCGCCTCGGTGAGTTGGCGAACGACGGTGCAGGCCTTGTATGCGGCAATACCCCCGGAGACGCCGACGATGATCCGCTTGCGGTCCGTCCGCTTGTCACCCGAGAGGCTCATCACAAGCCCGCCTGGCTCCCGCTACTCGCCTTCGGTGTGCTCGAGCAGGTCGCCGTGAATCTCGCGCATGGCGATCGACAGCGGCTTCTCCTGAAGCCCCGGCTCGACCAGCGGCCCGACGTATTCGAGGATGCCCTCACCAAGCTGGTTGTAGTAGTCGTTGATCTGCCGAGCCCGCTTGGCTGCGTAGATGACCAGGGCGTACTTGCTGGAAACGCGCTCGAGCAGCTCGTCGATGGGCGGGTTGGTGATCCCCAACGGCGTGTCATACGCGCCGATTCCACCCGATGCCGGATCGAACTGATCGGGGACGGCGGCTAATGACGCGTCGGTCTTCGAGGTACTCACTAAGACATTCTCCTGGTGGCGTAGAGCGGTCTGCGACTAAATGATGATTCGAGTCTGATGGCGGATCACGCCGTACCCGGCGCTGTAGCCACCAGCAAGGATACCAATTCTGCGCACGCAGTCTCCAATTGACTGTTCACCACGACCTCGTCGAAGTCGTTCTGAGCCGCCAGTTCGGTGCGGGCGGTGGCGAGCCGCCGTTCGATGACCTCCGGAGTCTCAGTCCCGCGGCCGACCAATCGAGCCTCCAAGGCCTCCCAGCTCGGCGGGGCCAGAAACACGCTGATCGCCTCCGGCATTGCCTGCTTGACGGCGCGGGCGCCGGCCAGATCAACCTCGATCAGCACCGGGTGGCCGGCGGCGGTGGCGTCGCGGACCGGCTGGGCCAAGGTGCCCGACCGGTGCAGGCCGTTGTGGATCTCGGCCCATTCCAGCAGGGCGCCGTCGTCGATCAGCTGCTGGAAGCGGGCCGGGGTCACGAAGTGATAGTCGACGCCGTCGACTTCGGCCGGGCGCGGTGCCCGAGTGGTCGCCGAAACGCTGAACACCAGATCGGGAATCCGCTCCCGCAGGCAACGGACCAGCGTCGACTTTCCTACCGCGGATGGACCGGACAGCACCACCACGCGTCCTGCGGGCTTAGCCCCAAGACGTTCGTCGTAGCCGCCGTCCGGTCCCCCGTCGGCGCTCACCGACTCTCCTAGAGGGCGATTAGGAGAAGTCGAACTTTTCCAGCAATGCCTTGCGCTGACGATCGCCGAGCCCCCGCAGGCGGCGGGTCGGGGCGATCTCAAGCTCGGTCATGATTTCCTGCGCCTTGACCTTGCCAACCTTCGGCAACGCCTCCAGCAGCGCGGAAACCTTCATCTTGCCGAAGACCTCGTTGGTCTCGGCATCCTTCAGCACCTGCTTGAGATTGGTGCCACCGCGCTTCAGCCGATCCTTGAGCTCGGCTCGTGCACGGCGTGCGGCGGCAGCCTTTTCCAAGGCGGCTGCGCGCTGCTCGTCGGTCAACTGGGGAAGAGCCACGATTCCTCCGTCTCAATCACT
>NZ_JBATXN010000019.1:0-15192 GCF_049673265.1 Mycobacterium sp.
TGGCAACACTGTCGGGCCTGCCCGAGGTGATGCGGGAAGAGGACGTCAGCGCCACCTATCAGCGCCTCACCCGCGTCGAAGTCGGTGACCTGCACTGGTTTTACGTCTACTCCGGGGTGATGTGGGCAGTGGTGTTCATGCGGACCGGCGCGCGGCGGGTGCACTTCGGGGAAACCGAGAAACCTGAAAACGTGGAATCGCTGTTCTACCACGCCGGACTGCTGAAGCGTCTAATCGGAGAGGATCAGTAATGCTCGGACCGCTCGACGAGTTCCCGGTTCACCAAGTCCCCCAACCGATCGCGTGGCCAGGTTCCTCGGACCGAAACTTCTACGACCGCTCTTACTTCAACGCCCACGACCGCACCGGAGACATTTTCGTGATCAGCGGCATCGGCTACTACCCCAATCTCGGGGTCAAAGATGCGTTCGTGCTTATCAGACGCGACGACACCCAGACCGCCGTGCACCTCTCGGATGCCATCGACCAGGACCGGCTCAACCAGAACGTCAACGGCTACCGCATCGAGGTCAGCGAGCCGCTGCACAAGCTTCGACTGGTGCTCGACGAAACCGAAGGCGTCGCAGCCGATCTCACCTGGGAAGGCCTGTTCGACGTCGTCCAGGAGCAGCCGCACCTGATGCGCTCGGGCAACCGGGTGACGCTGGATGCGCAGCGATTCGCCCAGCTCGGCAGCTGGAGCGGCCGCATCGCCGTCGACGGCGAAGAGATCACCGTCGACCCCGCCACCTGGATCGGCAGCCGCGACCGGTCCTGGGGCATCAGGCCGATCGGTGAGCCCGAACCCGCGGGCCGGCCCGCGGACCCGCCGTTCGAGGGCATGTGGTGGCTGTACATGCCGATGGCGTTCGACGACTTCGCCGTCGTGCTGATCATCCAAGAGGAGCCCAACGGATTCCGCTCGCTCAACGACTGCACTCGAATTTGGCGCGACGGTCGCGTCGAACAGCTCGGCTGGCCGCGGGTCAAGATCCACTACCGCCCCGGCACCCGCATCCCCACCGGCGCGACGATCGACGCGACCGCGCCCGACGGCACACCGGTGCACTTCGATGTGGAGTCCAAGCTGCCCGTTCCCATCCACGTCGGCGGCGGCTATGGCGGCGACTCGGACTGGCTGCACGGCATGTGGAAGGGCGAGAAGTTCGTCGAACGGCTGACCTACGACATGACTGACCCCGCGATCATCGCGCGGTCCGGCTTCGGCGTGATCGACCACGTCGGCCGGGCGGTGTGCCGCGACGGCGACGCCAAGCCGGCGGAGGGTTGGGGTCTCTACGAGCACGGCGCGCTGGGCCGCCACGACCCGTCGGGGTTCGCCGACTGGTTGACGGTGGCGCCCTAAGGTGGTGCCCTGAGGTGGCGCCGAGTGTGGGGTTGATGCACGCTTTTCGTGGAAAAGCATGACCCAAGCCCACATTCGCGATGCTTACCGAAGCTGGTCGATGATTGCGGCCAGCGTGTCGAGGTCCATCGGCCCCGGCTGGTACAGGAAAACGGTGTCGCCCACACCGTCGACGCGGTCGCGAATCTGTCTCGCGACGTCGGCAGGGGTGCCGCAGGCCGCGATGGTATGCAGCATCTCGTCGTCGATCAGCCCGCCCATCTCCTGCCAGCGGCCCTGCTTGGACAGCCCGTTGAGCTCGGGCTGCAGATCCTCCCAGCCGTGGGCGGCCAGCACCGGCCGATATGCCGGGGTCGAACCGTAGAACGCCAACAGCCGACGGGCTGCGGCGTGGTCGTCGCCTGTAGACACGATGATCTCCGGCAGGACGGCGAAGTCGCCGGTTGTGCGGCCGGAGGCACGCAGACCTTCGTGTACGGAAGGCAGGGTGTGGTCGTGCAGAAACCTTTTCGAGCTGAACGGCATCACCAGCAACCCGTCGGCGTGCTCGGCGACGGCGCGGGTCAGCCGCGGCCCAAGCGCGCCGACGTAGATCGGCGGCGGGCCGTGTGGATTCGGACCCGGGTTGAAGGTCGGCGTCATCAGCGTGTGCCGGTAATAGTCGCCGCGAAAATCCAAGCGCTCGCCGGAGTTCCACGCTTCGAAGATCGCGCGCAACGCCGCGATCAACTCGGTCATCCGGGCCACCGGCTTGTCGAACTGGGCGCCGAAGCGCTTCTCGATTTGAGTGCGAATCTGGGTGCCCAGGCCGAGAATGAACCGACCGGAGCTCAACACCTGATGGTCGTTAGCCTGATGCGCCAGGTGAATTGGGTTGCGAGGAAACGCGATAGCGACATTCGTCATCAGGTCAAGGCCGCCAACCATGGCCGCCAACGTCAGCGGCGCAAAGACGTCATGCGCTCCTTCGAAGCTGGCGACACCGCTGGCCCCGGCGTCGCGTAGCTCCCGCGCGCGGTCGGCCGCGTCGGTCAGCCCGTACAAAGCGGTGAAGACTTTCAACGAGGCCCCACCCTACGCAGCTTGCATGCGGTTGACTGAGGGGCATGCCCGACGCGACCTGGACCGCCGATGTCGTCGTGGTGGGGGCCGGCTTCGCCGGCCTCACCGCGGCCCGCGAACTGATGCGACTTGGACACGATGTGCTGGTGCTCGAAGGCCGCGACCGGGTGGGGGGACGCTCGCATACCGGTCAGGTCGCGGGCATCCCGGTTGATCTGGGCGGCACGTTCGTCGGCCCGACGCAGGATGCGGTGCGGGCGCTGGCCGATGAGCTCGGCATCCCGACCGTGCCGACCTACCATGACGGCGCCAACCTGATCCGATGGCGGGGTGCGGTCCGCTCCTACAGCGGTACAATTCCGCGGCTCTCGCTGGCGAGTCTGATCGACATCGGCCGCGTGCGTTGGCAATTCGAGCGGATCGCCCGGACCGTTCCGCTGACCGAACCGTGGACGGCCGAGCGCGCCGCGCGGCTCGACGGGCAGTCGCTGGGCGAGTGGCTGCGGTCGGTGCGCGCCAGCGCCACCTCACGCGATCTGCTGGCCATCATGGCCCGGGTGACCTGGGGATGCGAGCCCGACGACGTGTCGATGCTGCACGCCGCCCGGTACGTGCGGGCGGCCGGTGGTCTGGATCGGCTGCTGGACGTGGAAAACGGTGCCCAGCAGGACCGTTTCTTGGCCGGCACGCAACAGATCGCCGACAAGTCGGCCGCCGAGCTCGGCGACCGGGTGCTACTCGAGGCCGCAGTGCGACGCATCGATCACCACGACAATAGGGTCAGCGTCGCCTGCGAGAAGGGCCGCGCGGACGCACGATTCGTCGTTGTCGCGATCCCCCCGGCCCATCGGCGGGCCATCGAGTTCATTCCCCCGCTGCCCGCCGAATACGACCGGCTCGCCGAGCGTTGGCCGCAGGGCCGGCTGTCCAAAGCGTATGCCGCCTACGCCACCCCGTTCTGGCGCGGCAACGGGGCGTCCGGTGAAGCGCTGTCCGACCAGGGCCCGGTGTTCATCACCTTCGATGTCAGCCCGCAGCCGGACGGGCCGGGCATCCTGCTGGGGTTCGTCGACGCGCGGACCTTCGACGAGCTGCCCGCCGATCAGCGTCAGCAGCGCGCGCTGGAATGCTTCGCAGCGCTGTTCGGCGACGAAGCGCTCAAGCCGCTTGACTACGTCGACCATCGTTGGGGCGCAGAGGAATTCGCGCCCGGTGGGCCGACTGCCGCGGTGCCGCCGGGCTCGTGGACGAATTACGGCCCCTGGCTGCGCCGCCCGGTCGGACCGATCCACTGGGCCGGCACCGAGACCGCCGACGAGTGGACAGGTTTCCTGGATGGGGCGGTGCGCTCCGGGCAGCGAGCAGCCGCCGAGGTGGCTCAGCGCCTATGAGCTGATGCGCCGGCTGCCGGTGACCGAGTCGGCGAGCGCGCGTAGCTCCCGATTGACCTCGATAGGGCGTTCCAGCATCGAGCAGTGCCCACCCGGCAGCACCACCAGATCAACCAGGTTGGGTGCGGCCTCGGCGATCCGCCGGGATTGCACCAGCGGCGTCAGCCGGTCGCGTTCGCTGCCGATGACCAGCGTCGGGACCGTCAGGCCGGTGAGGTTGATGTGCCGACGCTGCAGCGCCTCGACCAGCGCTTTGCCGCAGCCGCCTCGTCCCAACGGCGATGTCGCGTTGAACAGCTCGTAGATCAGCGCACCGACCTCGGGCTCGGCGTCGACGCCGACCGCCAACATTGAGATCATTTCGCGGGTGGCGCGCCGTATCGCGGGCGGCACGTCGAACGAACCGAAAATGTTGACCAGCGCGCGTCCACCGAGAACGCGGACCGGGGCGAATGGCGCCGGAAACGGCAGCAACTTCACTTCACGCAGCAGATCACCGGTGGTGGTGTTGATCAGCGCGACGGCGTCAGCGCGCTCCTCGACCTTATGGCGGTACCGGTCCGACCAGGCCGCGATGGCCATGCCGCCCATCGAATGTCCGGCGATGACGGCGCGCTCGCCCGGTGCGAGCGTGGCATCGAGCACGGCATCGACATCCGACGCGAGGTGCGCAAGGGTGTACCCGCCGCGGCGCGGGGTGCCGCTGCGGCCATGACCGCGATGGTCGAACGCGATCACCCGGTGATCGGTGGCCAGCTCGGCAATCTGGTAGGCCCAAACCCGGATGGCGCAGGTGATGCCGTGCGAAAGCACGATCGGATAGCCGTTGTCGGGCCCGAATACCTCGGTGTGCAGGCGGGTGCCATCCGGGGCGCGGACGGGGACGATCCGGCTGGGCGGCAGTTCAACTTTTGAAGCCGCGGGTAAGGAGCCCAGCGTGCGGGCCGATCGTCGAGAACTCATCGCAGCTCCCCTCGGATGCGGCACCGTCGCCGCGTGGCGGAAGTGTATCCGAATGGACTACCCAAAACGGGCCAAAATGTGCCGCCGCTAATTATTTGCGCTGCGCCGCCGGAATCTCATCTGTGAGCTGGGGTTTAGCCGCGCCCGGATGGCGGCATCCCGAATTGAAACTTCATGCCGCACAGCAGCCCATAGACTCTCCACATCGGGGGAATCGGGCTGGAAGAGGAGCGAAACGATCATGGCAATTGACGCGGACACCGAGGCACGGACACCGCTCGGGGACGCTTTCCACAATGATGTCGCCGCTACCCAGCGATACTTCGACAGCCCGCGATTCGAAGGAATCACTCGCCTCTACTCGGCACGCCAAGTCGCGGAGCAGCGCGGCACTATCCCTACCGACTACACCGTCGCGCGAGAGGCGGCGGAAGCCTTCTACCCACGCCTGCGCGAGCTGTTCGCCCAGCGCAAGAGCATCACCACCTTCGGCCCGTACTCGCCCGGGCAGGCAGCAAGCATGAAGCGGATGGGCATCGAGGGCATCTACCTTGGTGGGTGGGCGACGTCCGCCAAGGGCTCGATTTCCGAAGACCCGGGACCCGACTTGGCCAGCTATCCGCTGAGCCAGGTCCCCGACGAGGCCGCGGGCCTGGTCCGCGCCCTGCTAACCGCCGACCGCAACCAGCAATACCTGCGGCTGCGGATGACCGAGGAGCAGCGCGAAAGAACGCCGGCGGTCGACTACCGGCCGTTCATCATCGCCGACGCCGACACCGGACACGGCGGCGATCCGCATGTGCGCAACCTGATCAAACGGTTCGTCGAAGCCGGGGTGCCGGGATACCACATCGAGGATCAGCGCCCAGGCACCAAGAAGTGTGGGCATCAGGGCGGCAAGGTTTTGGTGCCGTCCGATGAACAGATCAAGCGACTCAACACCGCCCGCTTCCAGCTCGACATCATGAGGGTGCCCGGCATCATCGTCGCGCGCACCGATGCCGAGGCGGCCAACCTGTTGGACAGCCGCGCCGACGAGCGCGACCAGCCGTTCCTGCTCGGCACGACGAACCTGAAAATCCCGTCGTACAAATCCTGTTTCCTGGCGATGGTGCGGCAGTTCTACAACGCGGGGTTCAAGGAGCTCAACGGACATCTGCTCTATGCCCTCCCCGACGGCGAGTACGCCACCGCCGACGCCTGGTTGGAGCGTCAAGGCATCGCCGACTTGATCGCCAAGGCGGCCGCCGCCCCGGACCATGCGCAGGAGTCGATCGACGCCATCTTCGACGAGGTCGAGTCGAAGTTCGTCGACGCCTGGCAGGACGACGCCGGGCTGATGACCTACGGCGAAGCCGTCGTGGACTTGCTTGAATTCGCCGAAAGCGAAGGCGAACAACGCGATATGAGCATCGCCGAATGGCGTGAGTTCGCCCAGCGCGCACCGCTCTACACCGCCCGCGAAAAGGCTCGCGAGCTTGGCGCCGACCCGGGATGGGACTGCGAGCGGGCCAAGACGCCGGAAGGCTATTACCAGATCCGCGGCGGTATCCCGTATGCGATCGCCAAATCGCTTGCCGCAGCGCCATTCGCCGACATTCTCTGGATGGAAACCAAGACCGCGGATCTGGTCGACGCCCGCGAATTCGCCGATGCGATCCACGCCGTGTTTCCCGACCAGATGCTGGCCTACAACCTCTCACCGTCGTTCAACTGGGACACCACCGGCATGACCGACGATGAAATGCGGGCGTTCCCTGAGGAACTCGGCAAGCTGGGCTTCGTCTTCAACTTCATCACCTACGGTGGACACCAGATCGACGGCGTCGCTGCCGAGGAGTTCGCTACCTCGCTGCGCCAGGACGGCATGCTTGCGCTGGCGCGGTTGCAGCGCAAGATGCGCCTTGTCGAGTCGCCATACCGCACACCGCAAACCCTCGTCGGTGGACCGCGCAGCGATGCGGCGCTGGCCGCGTCCTCCGGCCGCACCGCGACCACCAAGGCCATGGGCGAGGGCTCCACGCAACACCAGCACCTGGTGCAGACCGAGGTGCCCAAGAAGCTGCTGGAGGAATGGCTGGCGCTCTGGACCGAGCACTACGAGATTCCGGAAAAGCTTCGCGTGCAACTGCGGCCGCGACGTGCCGGCTCCGATGTGCTCGAACTCGGCATCTACGCCGACGGAGACGAGCCGCTTGCCAACGCAGTTGTCGACCCGATCAAGGACCGACACGGACGCAACATCCTCACGGTGCGTGACCAGAACACGTTCGCCGAGAAGCTTCGCAAGAAGAGGCTGATGGACGTCATCCATCTGTGGCTGATCCATCGGTTCAAGCCGGAAATCGTGTACTACGTGACACCGACCGAGGACAACATCTACCAGACCGAAAAGATGAAGTCCCACGGCATTTTCAGCAACGTGTACCAGGAGGTCGGCGAGATCATCGTGGCCGACGTGAACCAGGAGCGCATTGACGAGCTGCTGGCGTCCGATCGCGAGGCGTTGAAGCGGCTGATCGCCAAGCAGGACTAGCGGCGAAGACGCTGCTTGCTTAGTCCTTGCCGCGTGGCGGCGGCTGCACCTCGACGCCGCTCGAATCGTGCTCGGGACCGGCGGCCGGATGTTCGGCCGGAACCCGGTTACGGGACTCGGACCCCTCGCTGGGGCGGTCAGCGGGCTCGGGCCGATGGACGTTGCTGTGGTAGGGACCGGGCTTCGGCCGCGGCTTCCCACCCGGGAAAGCCAAGCGGAAGATGCTGCGGTGCACCATGTACCACTGCTTTCCGAACCTGCCGGAGTTATACGGCAACTCGTAGCGGTCGCAGATGTCTTTGACCTGCGGCGCGATCTCCGAGTATCGACTGCTCGGCATGTCCGGGTACAGGTGATGTTCGACTTGGTAGCCGAGATTGCCGCTGATGAGGTGGAACAGCGGGCTGCCGTCGATGTTCGCGGCCCCGAGCAGCTGGCGGACGTACCATCCGCCGCGGGTCTCATTCTCGGTCTCTTCCTGCGTGAACGTGTAGGTCTGGTCGGGGAAGTGGCCGCAGAAGATAATGGCGTGCGCCCAGATGTTGCGGATGACGTTGGCCACCGCATCGGCGGTGAGGGTGCGCAGGTAGGTGCTTTCCACGCCCGGCGCGGCTTTGTCGAGGAACGACGCCGCGGCACCGAGACGGCCCTTGTTCGACACCTTGCGCAGCCTCCTGGCGAGGCGCGATTCCGCCGGCTGCTCGAGTCGGCCGCGCGACGCCAGCTGGACGAGCGCGAACGCGCCGGCGCTGATCAGGGGCCAGCCAAGGTAGTCCTTGACGATCTGCGCACGGGCTTTCACCCCAATGCCTTTCAGATCCTTGCGCACCTCCGACCACGGCTTCTCGCGTTTACGAACGGCGTCGATGTCCATGTCGTGCACGGCCACGCCCCACTCGAACAGCACGGTGAGCAGCAAGTTGTACAACGGTTGCCCGAGGTACCTCGGAGCCCATTTCTGGTTGGGGTCGATCCGCATGATCTCGTAGCCGAGATCCTTGTCCTTGCCGAGGATGTTGGTGAACGTGTGGTGGATGTAATTGTGTGAGTGCTTCCACGACTCGGCGGTCGACGCCGTGTCCCAGTCCCACACCGACGAGTGGATGTCGGGATCGTTCATCCAGTCCCACTGACCATGCATCACGTTGTGGCCGATCTCCATGTTCTCCAGAATCTTGGCCATGGAGAGGCAAGCCGTGCCCAGCAGCCACGCCGTCTTGGACCGCGACGCCAGTAGCAGCACCCGGCCGGCCACGACGATCTGCCGTTGCGCGGCAATGACATTCTTGATGTAGCGCCGGTCGCGGTCGCCGAGATCGGCGAACACCTCGTCGTGGATCGCGTCGAATTCCTTCGCGAGCTTTTCTAGTTCTTGTTCCCCGAGTCGGGACAGCGGACTCTCCCCCGCCCGTTTGACGGCAGTCGTCACCGGCCGCTCCTTTCGATCACAGTTGAAGTTCCACGTCGCCTTCGGCGGTGTTGATGCAGATCCGCACGTCCTGCCCGGTCGGCTCGATCACGTCACCCGAGCGCAGGTCTCGCAGCTTGCCCGACTTCAGCGTGCCGACACAGGTGTGGCAGATGCCAATGCGGCAGCCGAACGCGAGGTTCAGGCCGGCCTTCTCCCCGGCGTCGAGAATCGAAGTGCCGCCCTCACATTCGACTTCTTTGTCGCTGTCGAGGAAGCAGACCGTGCCGCCCTCGCCGGCGTTGGCGTCGCCGCCGATCTTCGGTTGGAAGCGCTCGAAGTGCAGGCGGTCGCAATCACCGTTCTCTTTCCAGTGCTCGATCAGGGCATCGAGCATTTCGCCGGGACCCGAGCAGAACGCCTCACGCTTGCGCCAGTCCGGGCAGACCTCGTCCAGGTCTCCGGGTTCCAGCCGTCCCTTTTCGGAGGTGAGGCGCAGGTCCAGCCGCATCCCGTCGTGGCGGCCGGCGAGGTCTTCGAGCGCCTCGAGGAACATGACCTGCTCGCGGGTGCGTGCGGAATGGATCACCACCACGTCGCGCATCTCGTCGCGACTGTCGAGGCTGCGCAGCATGCTGATGATGGGCGTAATGCCGCTGCCGGCGCTAATGAACAGCATCTTGTCCGGGATAGGCCCGGGCAGCGTGAACACGCCCTCGATCTCGCCCAGCCGCACCAGGTCTCCCGGCTGAATCTTGTGCACCAGATACGGCGACACGACGCCGCCGTCGACCCGCTTCGGCGTGACGCTGATCAGTCCGTCTTTCGGCAGGGGATCCGACGTCAGCGAGTACGCCCGCCAGTGGTAGACGCCGTCGATGACCACGCCCAGGCGCACATACTGGCCGGGCTTGTGGCCCGGCCACTCGTATCCCGGGCGAATCAGCACGCTGGCCGCTTCCGAGCCCTGTTGCTCGATGGCCTCGACCTTCCCGCGCAGTTCCTTCGTGGTCCAGAGCGGGTTGATCATCTCCAGATAGTCGTCCGGCTGCAGCGGGCTGAACAACCGCCGCACCGCTCGCAAGAACAACCGGCGCCCGCGCGGGACCTGCGGTTCAGCTCCACGTTCAGCCATAGTTGCGATGGTACACAGTTGTACACTCACTTCAAGGGAATTCTACTGAGATGCTGCTAGACAACCTTTTACAAGCGATTTAGTCAGCATTCTAAAGTGTACGACTGTTCGCGCAATTTGCTACAAGTGCAATTACACAATCGTAGAGTCGAGTCGCGGTTACCCAACATCGGCGCAGCGCAAACATCGAGCGACCAGGTTTGTCCTGGGCAACGTTCAGGAGCCGACCAGCTCCGGGTGGAACTTGGCCGCCATCCGGCGCATTCCGTCTTGCCAGTCGACGTCGGCCGCGCCGACGAGCTCGCGCATCCGGCTGGGGTCGGTGGGATTACCGCGCAGCGCCTGCGCGCTTTCGGCGAAGACCGGCTTCTTGCCGACCAGCGCGCCGAGATAGCCGCACCACTCCTGAATGCTGACCGTCTGCTCGCCGCACCAGTTAAGCGTGGTCGCCGGGATCGACGCCACCTCAAGCAGTTTCGGGATGGTCGCAATGATGTCGTCTTCGTGGATCGGGTTGTAGCGGGCCGGGCCGCCGGCCGGCACCGGAATCGGGATCCCGCCGAGCATCATCTCCATGTGATAGAACGGCCAGCCGCCGTTGTCGCCATACGGGACATTGAGCCGGGCGATGGTGGTAGGCACGCCGAGCGTGCGGGCCATCGTCCTGACGACGACCTCGCCCGCGATCTTGGAGATGGAATAGGTTGGGAACAAAGGCTTGTGGTTGTCGCCCAGGGCGGCATGCTCGGTTCGCGGTTCGTCGTCCGGCGGGTCGTAGACCGCACCTGACGAACAATGCAAGAACGCTTTCGCGTTGCGGCAGTGAGCCATCAGCAGCCCGGCCGACTCGGCGTTGGCCGCGAGATCCTTCTCCCAGTCCCCGCTCTTGGCCACCGCCAAGTTGAGCACATAGTCAAAATCAGACGGGAGTCCGCTGAAGTCCCCGGCGGCCAGGTTGACGGTCTCGCACCGCACCCCTGACTTCTCCAGGGCATCCCGCGCCGCCGCGTTGGTGAACCGAGCGATGCCCCACACTTCGTTGTCGGCCGCCAGAGCCTGGGCAATGGGACTGGCAACTTGTCCGGTTGGGCCGGTGATCAGGATCTTCGCGCCGCGCATCCGCTGATCTTAGACCGGGCGCTCGGGCCGATCGCAAGCGTGGCGGAGCCGGGCGCAGCGGGTCGGCCCCATCAGCTAGGGCCGCATCTCGTAGGCGCCGTCGTAGGCTTTGACCTGCTGCCAGACCCGCTCGAAGCGGTCCGCATCGGCTATTGGCTTGCGTACCGCCGACATCGCCCAGTTTTGTTGCGCCGAGGTAGAACTCGGCTTGCCGTGCAAGGCGACGGCATGCTGCGAGAAGTCGCGGATCTGGACATTGAAGATCTGGTCCAGCAGATCCGCGTCGAGCCCGATCAGATCGGCCTGTTCGAGGATCAGCTGGCCGTAGACGACCAGCGTGAACAGGTGCCCGACGACGAGCAGGAAGTCGAGGTCGCGCATTTGTTCTTCGTCCGGTGCGGCGGTGAGCAGTAGCTCTTTGAGTGCAAGGGTCTGCTCGTAGAACAGCGCCACATTCGGAATTTTCGAGTGCTTTTCGTAGACCGCTGTC
This sequence comes from Mycobacterium sp., assembly GCF_049673265.1. Taxonomy (GTDB): domain Bacteria; phylum Actinomycetota; class Actinomycetes; order Mycobacteriales; family Mycobacteriaceae; genus Mycobacterium. The sequence goes on from NZ_JBATXN010000019.1 coordinate 11,471, forward strand.
CAGTCGGCGAATTGGACTTTGGATGCGCCGCGGGCTGGGCCTTGCGCCCAGAAGAACACGTCATCGGCCGGGTCATTGCGAGTGCCGATTTCCGGGTACGCCTTCGGGTTGAACATGTAGTTGGGCATGAACTTCAGGATCTGCGCGACGTTGACGTGCACGGTGCCTTCTAGCCGCGGCAGGGCGCCGATCAGCCGCGCCACTTCGCAGAAGTAGGTGTTCTTCTCAAAGCCTTTGGCGGCCAACACATCCCACAGCAGCGTGACTACAGCCTCGCCCTCGGAGGTGACTTTGGACTTGGTCACCGGGTTAAAGAGCAGGTATCGACGGTCATCGAGGCTGGCGCTGCGGAAGTAGTCGATCGCTCGATCGCTGAACAGTTTCATCGCGACCAACCTGGCGTAGGCCTCGACGAAGCTGGCCCGCACGTGCGCGAAGTCGGTGACTGGATTGCCGTACAGGATGCGGTTATTGGCGTGCGTGATCGCCTCGTAGAAGGCGTGCTCGCACATGCCGATCGAGCCGCTGCACAAGTTGAACTTGCCGACGTTGACGGTATTGAGTGCGGCCGAGAACGCCTCCGGCCCGGTGCACAGGATGTCCTCCTCGTGCACCGGATAGTCATTGAGCCTGAAGTTGCTGACATACATCTGGCCGTGCACGACGTTGCCGATCAGCTCGTAATTCTCATGCCCGCTGTCGGCGACAAACCACACGTAACCGTCGGCACCCTCGACATCGGTGCGGCGCGAGAACACCGACACCATGCCCGCCACGTTCCCGTTGCCGATGTAGTACTTCTCCCCTGACGCACGAAAGACGACACCCTCATCGTCGTCGTCGGGGGCGGGTGTCAGCAGTAGGTCGGTGTTGTAGATGTCTGCGCCGTGCTCGCGCTCGGAGAGCGCGAACGCCATCACACCGCCGGCTTCGAGTTGCGCGGCCGCGCGCTCCTTGGCCTTGATGTTGTCGCTCTGCCAGATCGGCCCGAGGCCCAGGATCGTCACCTGTTCGGCGTACCAGTACGACAGACCGTAGAAACCGAAGATCTCGCTCAGCGCGGCGTTACGCGAGGTGTCCCACCGCTTGTTCGCGTCGCCGCCGCCGTATTCCGACGGCGTGAGGAAGGTCGCGAAGATCCGCTCCTGTTTGATGAAGTCGAGGAAGTCCGACACCCAGGTCGCCTCGAGATCGTCCCGCAGTAGCTTCGCTTTGCCGCGTCCTTCGAACCACTCGATCACCGCGCGCAGTTGACGGCGCGTCTCGGTGTCGAAATGTAGCGGGTCGTAAGCATTCGGATCGAACAGAAGTCCCATGGCGTGCCCTTTCATTGGTGCGAGTCGAATCTAGCGCTAGCCATGCGTGGAGCGGTTGTGTTCGCGCCGAGCCTTGCCCCCGCAACCCAGAAGTGCGACCATGAGCCTGCGCAACTGGGCGATCGCTCAAATAATTTCCACATGATAGGACCACACTCTGACCGCCTCCGCACGACCCAAGGCCCGGGACTCGACGACGCGCGACCTTTTGGTCGCTGCGACCAGTCGGATCATGGTCGAGGAGGGATACGCCGCGGCCACGTCGCGCCGGGTCGCGGCCGAGGCCGGTGTGAAACCGGCATTGGTGCACTACTACTTCCCCACCATGGACGAGTTGTATCTGGCTGTTTTCCGCCTAGGAGCCGCAGTCTATTTGGAGCGCCAACAGCATGCGCTGGCGTCCGATCGCCCATTGCACGCGTTCTGGGAAACCCTCATCGAACCCAAAGACACTCGGCTGCTGTTGGAGTTCATGGGGTTGGCGAACCACCGCAAGGAGATCAAGGCGGAGATCGCGGCGTGGTCCGAGCGGTGGCGCGAACAGCAGATCACCGCGCTGAACTTCATTGTCCGAGAACACGGTATCGACGCCGATGAATTCCCGCCCGCCGCGATCGCGGTCATCATCGCCGCGATCGGGCGCACCCTGATCCTCGAGCAGGGCCTCGGCACCGCGGGCGGTCACCAAGAGGCCATCGCACTGGTCAATCGCTTCCTCGACCGATTCGAGATGCCGGCGCCGAAGAATCGGGGCCGCAGCGCGCCGGACGCGGCTTCCTAAGGCAGAACGACGCGCAGCCTCTCCCAACCGCGGACCGTTGACGTCGACGCGAGTTGTGCTGTGTCGTAGTCGATATCCCATTCCGGCCAGCGGTTGAGGATCTCGTCTAGTGCTACCCGGCCCTCCAAACGTGCGAGGTTCGCGCCCAGGCAGTAGTGCACGCCTTTGCCGAAGGTGATGTGCGAAATGTTGTCGCGGTGGATGTTGTACATGTCCGGATCGGTGTAGCGGCGGGGGTCGCGATTAGCGGCGCCGAATAGCAGCAGCATGGCACTGCCAGCCGGAATGGTGGTGCCGTAGCACTCGAAATCCTTTGCCATCCAACGGGCGACGTGCGGTCCGGTGGGTTCGAAGCGTAGTGTCTCGTCGACGGTACGGTTCAGCAACGACCGATCCTGATGAATCTCGCGGCGCTGGTCGGGATGTTCGGCGAGCACCTTGGCCAGCCAGCCGATCAGCCGACCCGTCGTCTCATTTCCGGCACCGGCCACCACCTGGGTGTAATGCAGCACCTCTTTACGCGTCAGCTTGCGACGCACGCCCTGATCGTCGTCGAACTCGACGTTGAGCAGTGTCGTCATCAGATCGTCGGACGGGTTCTTCGATCGCCACTCGACGTAGTCTGCGTAGATCCGGCCGTCGGCAATGGAGTCGGCATTTGCCACCTTGAGCGGCGCGCCGGGCTTGGTCCGCAAGTTGGCGTCGTTGGCGTCGCGGACCGAGATCTGTTCGGACTCAGGGATCCCCAGCAGCATACCGATAACTCGCATGGGCATCATCGATGCCAACTCGGCGATGATGTCGAACCCGCCAGACCCGACGAGGGGATTCAGGCACCGGATGCAGTACTGCCGGATCTGGTCTTCGATGGCGGCCATCCGGCGCGGCGTGAACACCCGTGACATCAGCCCGCGCAGCGTTGTGTGCTCGGGCGGATCCTGAAACATCATCACACCGCGGGGCATGTCGAATTTCGACTTGACCAATTCGAGGATGTCGCTTCGGCGGTTCGAGAAGACCTCCCAATTCGCCAAGGCCTTCTCGACATCGGAATGCCTTGATAACGCCCAGAAGTCGTACTGCTCGTTGTAGTAGAGCGGCTGCTCGTCGCGCAGGCGCCGCCAGATGGCGTGCGGGTCACCCTTGTACTTCTCGTTCAACGGATCCCAGGCCAGGGGCTCCGTGTCGACGGCCGTCATTGCTGTCCTCCCTCCACACCGACATGGTGTGCGTCCCAGAGCTTGATGCCGCCGAGGATGCCCGACCGGTTGTCCACCACCGTGATGCGCTCGAGCACCTCGCCGAGGTCGCGCCGGTTGACCCGGCCCCCGTTGCCGCCGCCGATGTAGAGGTGGTCGAAGAAGGACAACGCGTCGAGATAGGCGATGGCCTTGCGCACCCGCTTGTTCCAGCGCTCGTCGCCGACCTTCTTGCGTGCGGCCTCGCCGATCTGCTCGTTGAACGACTCGCCCTTGCGGAACTCGAGATGGGCGAACTCCATGTGCGGCATCAGGTTGCCGTCCATGAAGAAGGCCGTGCCGAAGCCGGTGCCGAGCGTGATCACGACCTCGAAGCCCTTGCCCTGCACCACCGCGGCGCCCTGCACGTCGGCGTCGTTGGCCACC
>NZ_JBATXN010000020.1:0-2730 GCF_049673265.1 Mycobacterium sp.
GGCTGGGGCCGAAGCCGAAGCCGCCGGGGCCGAAAGCCCTGCCGAAGCCCGGACCGAAACCCGGGCCGAAACCCGGACCGAACGGCCCGTCGTGTCCGGCGCGGCCGGCGTCGTGCCCGCGGACAAAGTCGCGGAACTCGCGACGGGCCTGCCTGCGGTGTTCGTGCAATGCGCGCCGTGCCTGTGGGTGGAAGCCGAAGCCCTGGGCTCCGGGGTTTCCGGGGAACGGCCCGCCTGCGTGGGGGAATGGGTTATCCATATGTCATCTCGTTTCGGGAAAGGCAGCGCCTGATGCGCTACCGATACGACGACGATATATCGAAAACTATCGTGATGCAACGGTGAAGCTGCTGTCTGCTGCTTGACCAGGGGTTTGTGGCTCCTCTTAGCGGGGTAGCACTCCACGGATGGATGAGGAAAACCGCAATGTGAAGGTCGCCGCGGGCTTAGACCGCGACGCCGACCGCAACGAGCAGGTCGCCGCAACCGACGACGCCAAGCGCACGAAGCGCCTCCGCTTCTGGGCGAACTGGGCGCTGGCGCTACTGACGGTGGTGGGCGCGGGCATTGTCATGGTCTATTTCTTCGGCGCCGTGCTGAGCACCGCCGCATGTAGCCAACAGCAATGCCAGCACGTTGGGCCCACTTGGATGAGTCCGGACGTCTCGTTCTATGGCGCACCGGCAGTGGCTGTGGTGACGGTCATCGTTTCGTTTTTCACCGCGCACCGCCGGTGGGGCATCGTGGTGCCACTGCTGGCGTTGGCGCTGTTGGCCGCCGACATCACCATCCTGGCCGTCACCGTCGCGCAATAACCGGCCGCAATATTTAGCGCGGCGGCAAAAAGCCGCCAGGTGACGGCGGGCCGGGCGGCCAGGGCTGTGGCGGCGGCGGCCATCCAGATGCCGCTGAGGGCCGCAACCTTGCTAGCTCCCGACGGTGTCGTTCGGCCAGCACGGCGGCCAACGCGAGTTGCGGTGGAGTTCCGGGCGGTGGTGCAGGCGCAACCCGGCTCAGCACATCACCGGCGATCCGGTAGGCCATCTGGTCGCGTAGCCGCGGATCGAGTTGCGGTGCGCGGGCGAGGAATTGGCGTGCGATCTCGGCCTGCTCGGGCCTCAGCCCGGATAGCTGGAGCGACGCAGCCCACCAGGCCAGCGACGGTGGCATCAAAGGCAATGGCCCCAACTTCGGCCCGCGTTCGCTGATCACCACTGTGCCCGCGAAGACGTCGCCAATCCGTTTGGCTTTCGGCGAGAGCATGCTGCAGATCACCGCCGGGCTGCCCAACAACATCCAGATCTCGACGACCGACGCCAGTCCGCGAAACAGCGCCTGGCGGAAGCGCTCTGGCCCGCCGTCCTCCGACACCACCCGCAGACCCATCACCAGTTTGCCGACCGACCGACCTCGTGTTGCGGTTTCGAAGATGACGGGATACCCGACAAACACCAGCACGGTGAAGATGATGATGATCGCTGCCGTGACCGCGTCGTCGAATTGGGTCAATGTGACGGCCCACAACATCAGCGCCACCAGATAGCCGATGACGATGACGACGATGTCGATCAGCGCTCCGACCGCCCGCACCGGCAGTTGAGCGATCGGCACGTCGAGCACCACGGCGTCCCCGGTCACCACCTGCGGCATACCGCAAACGGTACCCGGCTTCCAGGCTGCGGTGAGTTTGCCGGTAACGCTAGGCTCCGAGTGGTGGATGTCGACGCGTTCGTGCTCGCTCACCGCGATACCTGGGACCGGCTCGAACATTTGGTGAAAAGTCGCCGGCGCTTGACCGGAGCCGAGATTGACGAACTCGTCGAGCTCTACCAGCGGGTGTCGACGCATTTGTCGATGCTGCGATCGGTGTCCTCAGATTCAGCCGTCGTTGGCAGTCTTTCGAGTCTGGTGGCGCGTGCTCGCGCCGCGGTTACCGGAGCCCACGCTCCATTGTCCCGTGAATTCGTTCGGTTCTGGACGGTGTCGTTTCCGGTGGTGGCCTACCGCGCCTGGCGGTGGTGGCTGGCGACGGCCGTGCTGTTCTTCGCCGTCGCTGCGGCCATCGCAGTGTGGGTGATCGGCAGCCCCGACGTTCAAGCTACGATTGGAACACCAAGCGAGATAGACGAATTGGTTAACCATGACTTTGCCTCGTACTACAGTGAGCACTCCGCTATCGCGTTCGGGCTGCAAGTCTGGCTCAACAATTCCTGGGTTGCCGCGAAGTGCATCGCATTCTCGGTGGTGCTGGGCGTGCCGATCCCGTTTGTGTTGTTCACCAATGCCGCCAACCTCGGAGTCGTGGCCGGTCTGATGCTGCAGGCCGGCAAGGGCGACATCATGCTGGGGTTGCTGATTCCGCATGGCCTGCTGGAGCTAACGGCAGTGTTCCTGGCGGGTGCCGCTGGAATGCGGCTGGGTTGGTCAGTGATATCACCCGGGGATCGCCCGCGGGGCCAGGTGCTTGCCGAGCAGGGTCGTGCTGTCGTCGCGGTCGCGGTCGGCTTGGTGGTGGTGCTGCTCATCTCGGGTGCCATCGAGTCGTTGGTGACCCCGTCGCCGTTGCCTACAGCGTTGCGGATTGGCATCGGAATCCTGGCCGAGGCGGGGTTTTTGACTTACATCGTGTACTTCGGCCGACGCGCGGCTCGGGCTGGCGACACCGGCGACATCGCCGATGCGCCGGACGTGGTGCCCACCCGCTAGAGACCGGCGAGCAGACGTAAAAGC
>NZ_JBATXN010000021.1:0-4422 GCF_049673265.1 Mycobacterium sp.
CTGGAACGCCGGCAAAGACCTCTCGTTCGTGCCGCTGCGGCCCGAACGAGTGGTGGAAGTCCGCTACGACCACATGGAAGGCGAACGGTTTCGGCACCCCGCCCAGTTCAACCGCTGGCGGCCCGACCGCGACCCAAGCTCATGCACGTATTCCCAACTGGAAACCCCGATCACCTTCAAACTCGGCGACATCGTCTCGGGCCTCGGCTAGCGCCTAATGCCCGTCGAGCGGCCAGGAGTTACACCGCGACGGTGAGCGACGATAGTCCGCGCAGCGTGACGTTCGGCTTGTACACCGGTTCGCCGTCCAGCCGCGCTTGAGGAAAACGGGCTGTCACCGCCGATAGCGCGACCGCGGCCTCCAACCGAGCCAGCGGAGCGCCCAGACAGTAATGCAGGCCTCGCCCGAATGCTAAGTGCCGGGACGTATTTCGATGCGGATCGAAGAGCTCCGGTCGTTCGAACTCTCCCTCGTCATGCTGAGCTGCGGCCAGCAGCAGCAACATGGTGTCACCCTCGGCTATTTGGGTGTCCCCAATCGTCATGTCGTCAGCGGCAATTCGCGCTACCAATTGCACGGGCGGGTCGTAACGCAGCGTTTCCTCGATAACCGCCGGAGCATGATCTGCGTCGGCGGCCAGAGCGGCCCACTGCGCGGGGTTGCGCAGCATCGCCAAGATAGCGTTCGCAATCAGGTTCACGGTGGTCTCATGCCCGGCGACCAGCAGCAAGCTGCAGGTCGAGACGATCTCGTCCTCGGCCAGCTGATCGCCGGACTCTTCCACCGCGATCAACCGTGACATCAGATCATCACCCGGTTGCGACCGGCGCTGTCCGATGAGGTCGTGCAGGTATTCGCGCAACCACTGACTGGCTCGAAGACGTTCTTGCATGCCCTCCGACGGCTCCCCGGTGATCGCGAGGAACGGGTCCAGCGCCTGCGCCATCAGCGCCGATGCGCGGCCGAACTCCGGCTCGTCCTCCAACGGAATCCCCAGCAGCCGACAGATCACCGCCACCGGCAGCGGGTAGGCGAGATCACTGATGACGTCGAAGTGCCCGCGTTTGGTCACGCGGTCGAGCAATCCATCGACCAGACCGGCGATCTCCGGTTGCAGCGCGTTGACCACCTTGGGCACGAACGCCTTGCTGACAAGTTTGCGCAGCCGGGTGTGATCGGGCGGATCGAGAAACAGGAACATGGGAGGCCACGGCGGCCGCAGGTTCGCGCCCTCGGCGAACATGCGTTGTACCACCGACGACTTGCTCCGGTCGACAGACGACGACGGATGCCGCAGCACCTCGTCGCAGTCGCGATAGGCCGAAAAGACGGTGAGGTTGGCGTCCGGCAACCGCAGCGGACCCTGTTCCCGGAACCGCCGGTACACCGCATACGGGTCGGCCCGGTTGGCCGGGTCCATCAGTTGCAGCAGCAGTGCCTGCGGCTCGGCGACACTCGACACACTCGTCATTCACACATTGTGCAGGAGTCCCGCGGGTCGATTAGCTACGCAGGAATTCGACGATGTGGCCGGCGAGTTCTTCACCGGCGTCTTCTTGCAGGAAGTGCCCGGCATTATGCACGACGGGGTGTTCGATGCCCTGCGCGCCGGCCATCTCGCGCTGAAAGATCGGCGCCATTCCACCGGTGATCGGATCCCCATCGCTGAAAGCCACCAACATGGGCATCGAGCTCGCGCACAGCGTCGCCCACGCCGAGCGGTTGGCCGCACCGGCCGGGTCATCGGGTGACGTCGGCACCAGCCCGGGCATGGCGCGCGGTGCAGCGCAATAGCTGTCGTCCGGGAATGGCGCGTCATACGCCGCGCGCACCTCATCGCTCACCGGCCGGCGACAGCCGCCCTGCACGAACCGGCCGACATCGATCGACGGCGCCGTCTGCATCACCTCGCGGAACTGCCACCAGATCTTCGGCATCGGGATGTCTCCGGTCGGCAACCCGGTGTTGGCGACGACGCTTCGACTGAACCGTTCGGGATGCTCGGCGGCCAATCGCAATCCGATCAGCCCGCCCCAGTCCTGCCCGACGAGAGTGACCCGGTTCAGGTCCAACACGTCGAATACCAGTTCCCGCACCCACTCGACATGGCGCGCGTAGGTGTGGTCTTCAATACGCGTCGGCTTGTCGGAACGACCGAACCCGACCAAATCCGGGCAGATGACGCGATGCTCGGCCGCCGCCAATACCGGAATCATCTTGCGGTACAAAAATGACCATGAGGGCTCGCCGTGCAGCATGAGCACCGGGTCGGCGTGCTGCGGACCGTCGTGCACCCAGGCCATCCGGAGCGTCCCGCCGTCGCCGTCTGACACTTCGGAATAGTTTGGGGTATAAGGGAATTCGGGCAGATCTGCGAAGCGATCGTCAGGTGTTCGCAATGTCTGCATGACTGTGAACATACGCCAGGGCTTATTCGCCCTCGCGCGAACCGGCTAAGGTCGGGTGGGCCATCAACTGATCCAAAACGGGGCGGTGGCCTGTGAGCAGCTTGATCCTGGCCTGCGCCACTGGGAACCAGCCGACCCGGTCTACCTCGGGGAAGCTCTGAATCCGCCCTGAGCCTTTGGGCCATTCGAGTTCGAAGGTGTTGCTGTGCGCATCGGTGAGGTCAAGATCGCCCTGCACCGCGAACGCGGTGACGACCTTGCCGCTGGGCTGCTTCATCGGCGGAAATGCGATCCGCGGCCCGGCCGGCGCCGGCAGACCGATCTCCTCTTCGAACTCACGTTGCGCCGCCACCCAGGGGTCGTCGCCGTCGGTGTACTCCCCCTTGGGAATTGACCAGGCACCGTCGTCCTTCCGGGCCCAGAACGGTCCACCCGGATGCGCGATCAGGACCTCGACGACGTCGTCGCGTACCCGATACAGCAACAGGCCTGCGCTCAGCTTGGGCATGGTCGCCGGTCAGACGCCAACCGCGCGTTCCAAATCCTTCAGCGAGCTTTCCAGGTGACCGAGCAACCGCTGCAGGTGCGGCACGCTTCGGCGGCATCCGACCAAGCCGAAGTCGAGGTTGCCGGCGTTGTTGACCACGGTGATGTTCAAGGCTTGACCGTCCAGCGCGATTGACATCGGATAGTTGCCGTCAAGACGCGCACCGCCCCAATACAGCGGCTCGGTTGGCCCCGGGACATTGGAGATGACGATGTTGAACGGCGGCGGCGCCGAGGAGCCCAATCCCGGGATGACGGCAAGGGCCATCGGTGCCATCAGACACGCCGACAACGCCATGGCCTGCAGCCGGGGCAGTTGAGAGAACACCTCCTTGTTGCCGCGCATCGATTGGTTGATGGTTTCGAGGCGAATGGCCGGATCGTCGACGTCGGTGGCGAGGTTGCACAAGATCGTGCCGACCATGTTGCCGCCGCTGTCGGCTTCCTCCTTGGTGCGCAGACTTATCGGGACCATGGCGACCAACGGCGTGTCGGGCAGCGCATGCTGATCGGCCAGGTAGTACCGCAGCGCACCGGCGCACATCGCCAGGACGACGTCATTGACCGAAACCCCGGCGGCCCGCCTAATGTTTTTGAGTCGGTCCAACGAATAGGACTGAGCCGCGCACCGGCGCGCGCCGCCGATCGGTACGTTGAGCATGGTGCGCGGTGCGGCGAACGGAAGCGTCAGTTGTTGTTCGACCAGTGCGGCACGGGCCAGCGACAGCGTCGATGGGCCAAGTGCGGCAATCGATCTCGCTGTTTGGGTCAACATCTGCCACCGAGACCGGGTGGTCGAATGTCGCCGCCGAGGCAGGCTCCAGATCGCCACCAGGTCACGATCGTCGGGGTCGGTCGACATCGTGCGCGCCATCAGCTTGAGCGCTGAGACACCGTCGATCAGCGAGTGGTGAAACTTGGTGTACAGGGCGAATCGGCCGTCGTTCAGTCCCTCCACGAAATAGCCTTCCCATAGCGGGCGGTGGCGATCGAGCAGGGTGCTGTGCAGCCGCGAGGTCAGCTCGAGTAGATCGCGGACCCGGCCAGGCGAGGGCAGCGCCGAACGGCGCAGGTGGTAGTCGATGTCGATGTCGTCCTCGTCGTCGTAGGCCCACGTGATATTGCCGATTCCGCCGAGAAGCCGTGCGGGACGCTTCCGGAAAGTGGGCTGGAAGTCGCTGTTTTCGGCCAGAGCCTGGTAGGCCTTGCGAGGGAAATCCGGTCCGGCGTCCTCCGGTGGCACGAACAGCGCCAAGCCGCCGACGTGCATGGGGTGCTCGCGGGATTCGCCCAGTAGGAATATCGAGTCGGTAGGCGTGATCAGCTCCATTGACCCATTAAAGCGCTGGCATGAAGCGGATTCGGCCGAATGCGCGCCGCGGTGTTACAGGTGGAAGCCGCCGAGACCCGGAAGGTGCGGAATCCCACCGCCGCCGTGAGGCAGGCCCGGCAGGCCCGGCTCCGGGC
>NZ_JBATXN010000022.1:0-12122 GCF_049673265.1 Mycobacterium sp.
TGATCTTCTTCTCGATCTCGTTGGCCACGTCGGCGTTCTCCATCAGGAAGGTGCGGGCATTCTCCTTGCCCTGACCCAGCTGCTCGCCCTCGTAGGTGAACCACGAACCGGACTTGCGGATGAAGCCCTGATCCACGCCCATGTCGATCAGCGAGCCTTCCCTGCTGATGCCCTTGCCGTAGAGGATGTCGAACTCGGCCTGCTTGAACGGCGGCGACACCTTGTTCTTGACGACCTTGACCCGGGTGCGGTTACCTACCGCATCGGTGCCGTCCTTGAGCGTTTCGATCCGCCGCACATCCAAGCGCACCGAGGAGTAGAACTTCAAAGCCTTACCGCCCGTTGTCGTTTCGGGCGAACCGAACATCACCCCGATCTTCTCACGCAGCTGGTTGATGAAGATCGCCGTCGTACCCGAATTATTCAGCGCGCCAGTCATTTTCCGCAGCGCCTGGCTCATCAGCCGGGCCTGCAGTCCGACATGGCTGTCGCCCATCTCGCCTTCGATCTCCGCCCGCGGCACCAGTGCGGCCACCGAGTCGATGACCAGGATGTCCAGCGCGCCCGAACGGATCAGCATGTCGGCGATCTCCAGCGCCTGCTCGCCGGTGTCGGGCTGGCTGACCAGCAACGAATCGGTGTCCACGCCCAACTTCTGGGCGTAGTCGGGATCCAGCGCGTGCTCGGCGTCGATGAACGCCGCGATGCCGCCGGCGGCCTGGGCGTTGGCCACCGCGTGCAGTGCGACGGTGGTCTTACCCGAGGATTCCGGGCCGTAGATCTCCACGACCCGGCCGCGCGGCAGGCCGCCGATGCCCAAAGCGACGTCGAGTGCGATCGACCCCGTCGGGATGACCGAGATCGGCTGGCGCACCTCGTCGCCGAGGCGCATCACCGATCCTTTGCCGTAACTCTTCTCGATCTGGGCCATCGCCAGGTCGAGTGCCTTCTCGCGGTCAGGGGCTTGCGTCATGGTGCTACCTCTCGGTGTAGTCGGTGTCGATTGACCGGTATTGGTCAGTTGGCCGCGACGTTAAAGCAGCCCACCGACAAGTCCGCGTCTGTCGAACAATCACCACAGTAGCGAACAGGTGTTCGAAAGCAAGAAGACGCGCCGTCTCTCATCGAGATTGCGTTGATGGCTGTGCTTGACGCCCCGACCACGCCCCTCAGCGCAATTTCGGCGAATGTAGGCCCAAAGATTCACCACTGCTCGCGGGGGACGTCGAAGTCGACGCAGAGTGCCCGCCACACGTCCCGCGGGTCCACGCCGTCCTCGATCGCCTGCGCACCGGTGCGGCCGTCGAACCCGGTCAGCACGTGATCGGTCAGCACCGAGACGCCGTAGGTGGCGCCGAACCGCAACGTGACCCGTTCGTGAAACTCCGTTAGCCGCACACATGCGAACCTACCCAGCGGGGGCAAGCGCATCGTGGCACACCCACACCGGATCGGCGACGTCGGTGACGCTGGCCGCGGCACGCTGGGCAGCTTGGCGGTAGTTCGGCGTCGAGAGCACCTCGTTCACAGCTCTAGTCAGTGCCTCGGCGGTCAACGGCCGAACCAGTTGCCCGCTGCCCTGGCGCACCACCCGGTTGGCGATCTCCCACTGATCCCCTCCACCGGGAATCATCACCAGCGGCACACCGGCCAGCAGAGTCTTGGCCACCATGCCGTGCCCGCCGCCGCAGATGGCCAGATCGGCCTGCGCCAGCAATTCGTCTTGGCGTCCCAGCCCGGCCACCGCCCACGGCGGCACCGTCAGATCCGGACCGTTCAGCCGCGACACCACCACTCGTGCACCGGCAGGTAAACCGGTACCGGGTACCAGGCTGTCCAGGGCGGTCTGCGCCATCCCCTGCGTCCCGGTCAGCGCCGTGGACGGCGCGACCACTACGACCGGCCCGGCACCGGGCGGGATCGGCAGCAGTTGCTCGGTCGGCTCGAAGTGCAGCGGACCCACCAGGATGGCTTCGGCCGGCCAGTCCGGACGCGGGACCTCCAGGGCGGGCAGCGTGGCGATCAGCCGCCGCAGCGGCCCGGGATCGATAGCTGGCAGGCCGATGCCGACGCGGACCTCCGCCCGCTGGCGGATACCCGCACGCCAGGAGCGCGCGGTCATCGCCCGCATCGCGGTGTCCCGCAGCCGGCCCGTGATACCGGTGCCGGGCGCGAGCCCGCTACCTAGTGGCGGCAGCCCCTTCGACGGCAGGTACAGCGGATGCGGGTTCAGTTCGATCCACGGGATGCCCAGCAACTCGGCGGACATCCCGCCGCACGCCGTGATGACATCCGACACCACGAGGTCCGGCGCCAGCTCCCGTAGCTGGCCAAGATTGAGCACGGCCATCCGCGCGGCGCGCTGGTGGATCTTGGCGCCGGCGTCACGGTCGTCGTCCTCGGTGGTGGGGTCGAGCCCGGCGAGTTCGACGGAGTCGACGCCGGCGGCGCGGGCAGTCTCGAGCCATTCGGTGCCGGTGAGCAGGGTCGGCTTGTCGCCGGCCGCCGAGAAACGCCGACACAGCGCGATGGCCGGAAACGAGTGTCCCGGGTCTGGTCCAGCGACCACGGCGACGCGCATCGCCCTACCCTGCCACAGGAGCCTAGGGTGGTGATCATGACCGAGCAGACTCTCGAGAACACCCGCGCTGTCGAGGTGTTTCTGCATGCACTGCAGGACGCGGACCTCGAAACCGCCGGCGCCGCGTTGGCAGAGGACCTGGTGTACCAGAACGTCGGGTTGCCAACGATTTACGGGCGCAATAGGGCAATGAAGCTGTTTAGTTCGTTGGGTGGCGCCAGCGCGTTCGAGGTGAAGATCCACCGCATCGCGGCCGACGGTGCCGCTGTGCTCACCGAACGCACCGACGCGTTGATCTTCGGCCCGCTGCGGCTGCAGTTCTGGGTATGCGGTGTGTTCGAGGTCCACGGCGGACGGATCACGCTGTGGCGCGACTACTTCGACTTTTTCGACATGTTCAAGGCGACGCTACGAGGCCTGGCCGGGTTGGTCGTGCCGTCGCTGCGGGCGTCGTTCTAGAACAGTTCGATGAGCGACAACACGGTGCGCACGCGGCCGAACGCGCTGCAGTTCATCCGCTATTGCTGCGGCGGGCGGTTGCCCGACTCGATGCGGGACTGGGTGCGCAACGATCTGGCCGGCAAGGGTGCGACGGGCCGGATGATGCGAAGGGTCGCCGTTCCGGCGGTATTGGTGCTCGCGCCATTCTGGCTCATCCCGACGACGTGGGATGTCCACCTGAGCATGACGCTGCCGATTTTGATCCCGTTCGTGTATTTCTCGCACGCGCTCAACAAGGTGTGGCGCCGTCACATGCTGCAGGTGCACAACCTCGATCCAGATCTGGTCGACGCACGTCGTCGTCAGCGTGATGCCCACATCCACCAGGCCTACATCGAACGCTACGGCCCCAGGCCTGACTCAGACTCGTTCCGCGGCCACGACGTTTAGATTCGCGGTAGCCCTCCGAGTTCGTCGAACGCCTGCGCCCAACCGACCAGACGATCGGTCGCGCCGGTCAACTCGTCGCGGTAGCGCTGCCGCGAGGCCACCAGCGCGGCGCCGCGGTCTGCATTTGCCGAGGAAACCAATTGCGCTGCGGCGGTGACCATTTCGTTGTATTGGCGTACTCCCGCACTCAACTGGGCAGTGAACGCGTTGATAGTCGGAGCCAGGTATGACCGTGACTGCGGAGTGCCGTTGGCTGTACGCTCCATCGACACCACCTCGGCGGCGGTGGCCGCCATGGCGGCCGAGCTCTTTGTCGCGGCCTCGGTCAGGTCACGAATCTCGGTGGCGGGCAGCATGTTTCCTCGCTCCATGACGCCGACGAGTGAGAAGAAGCCGCGTTCGGAGGCTCCCAGCGCGTACATCGCCGGGCGCGCGGCCGAACTCGGCGGTGGCAGGCGTCGGCCGCTGGTCGGCCGCTGCGCGGGTAGCGGCTCGGCCCGCAGCCAGCGGTAGCGAATCAGCAGTAGCGTCGCGATCATCGCTTGCGCGACCGCGACCCCGCCGGTGATCTCCAGCAGCAGCGCGAACCAGCCCCACGCCGCCAGGATCGCCGTCACCACACCCCAGAACACCGTTCCGGTGGCGAATATCAACCCCCACCGCAGCGCACGCCGGCGCTGGCGCAGCAGTCGTGCCCGCGGATCGGTGGCGGCGCTGATCTTCTGCGCCACCAACTCGGAAACGTCGCTGGCCGTGTCGAGCCAGCGCAACAGCAACGTCCGCCATACCGCGCCGCGACTGGACTGCACCGCCATTTCGCTCCGCCCGTCTACTGCTGACCGATGGGTTTTTCGGTCGGGGCGGACTGAGGAGCAGCCGCCGGAGTGCCCGGGGCAGCCGTGCGGTCGCCTGCCTGCCCGCCGGCCGGCAATGCCTCGCCGCGCATCGAAGCGCGGATCTGCTCCAACCGCGAGTGGCCGGCCATCTCCACACTGGCGTGCTCGACCTCGAGCATGCGGCCCTGAACAGAGTTCTGTGCCAGTTCGGCGGACCCGAGCGCGTTGGCGTAGCGGCGTTCGATCTTGTCGCGCACCTCGTCGAGGCTCGGCGTGTTGCCCGGAGCGGCGATCTCGCTCATCGACCGAAGCGATGCGCTGACCTGCTCCTGCATCTTGGCCTGCTCGAGCTGGCTCAGCAGCTTGGTGCGCTCGGCGATCTTCTGCTGAAGCACCATCGCGTTTTGCTCGACGGCCTTCTTGGCCTGAGCGGCGGCGGCAAGCGCCTGGTCGTGTAATCCCTTGAGGTCTTCGACGCTCTGCTCGGCGGTCACCAGCTGAGCTGCGAAAGCCTCGGCGGCGTTGTTGTACTCGGTCGCTTTGGCGGTGTCTCCACCGGCGGTGGCCTGATCAGCCAATGTCACCGCCTGCCGGACGTTGACCTGAAGCTTTTCAATATCGGCAAGTTGGCGGTTGAGCCGCATCTCGAGTTGGCGCTGGTTGCCGATCACTTGCGCGGCTTGCTGGGTCAGCGCTTGGTGCTGACGCTGCGCTTCCTCGATGGCCTGCTGGATCTGCACTTTGGGGTCGGCGTGTTCGTCGATCTTCGCGTTGAACAACGCCATGACGTATTTCCACGCTTTGACGAACGGATTGGCCATGGATTAGCTCCGCCTTCGGTGTGTAGGTGTCTGCCACTCAGCCTCAATTTATCGGTTCCGCGCGGATTGCCACACCCTTGCTGCGCGTTAGGCAGAGGCTGATAGGGCCAGCGCGACGACGGGCGGGATGACGACCTTGGTGCTGGCGTCGATATTGGCCGCGCTGGCCGGCGAAACCGTCAGCTGCTCCAGGCGTGCCAGTTGCTCACCGGCCTCGACGAGCAGCTGAGACAACGGCACATCCAGCGCGTCGCAGATCGCGCTGAGCAGCTCGCTGGATGCCTCTTTGCGGCCACGCTCGACCTCGGAGAGGTACCCCAGGCTGACGCGGGCAGTGTCCGACACCTCACGCAGAGTCCGGCGTTGTTTGGTTCGGGCGCGACGCAGCACGTCACCGAGGACCTCGCGCAGTAATGACGGCATCGCGCTCTCCTTTGTCCGGTCAGCAGTTCAACAGGTCAACGTGCGCCGCGCGCCGATTGGTTCCCGATCTAATTGCGCGGCTGGTTCACGCCGCGGCCACCAGTGCGCGCAGCCTGCTGATCGACTCGCGGACCGCCGAGATGCGGATGTCCCAGCGCGTCCCGCTGAGCTGCAGCTTGATCACCTCAGTGTCGATCGGCCCGGCCAGGCCCATGAACACCGTGCCCACCTGGTGTCCGCCATGCGGCTCAGGTCCGGCCACGCCGGTCAAACCGATGCCCCAGGTGGCGTCGCATCGTTGCTGCGCGCCGACGGCCAGCGCCCGGGCGGTCGGGGCGGCCACCGGGCCGACTTCGTCGAGAATCTGCGGCGCGACACCGGCTAGCAGCACCTTGGTGCGTTCGGTGTAGGTGATCAGGCCGCCGCGCAGCACTTCGCTGGCGCCGGCCACTCCCGCGATGGTGGCGGCGAGCAACCCGGCCGTCAGCGACTCGGCGGTGGCGACGCTTTGGTTGCGGACTGTCAGATCCGCCACCAATCCGCGGGCATCCTCAGTCAGTAGCGGGTCGTTCACGGACATCCCTTGCGGCCGACACGACGTAATCCACGCCGGTGACCACGGTCAGCAGGATCGCGGCCCCCATCACTACCGACGCGACCACCACCCACGATCCCGACAGCGGCAGGATGAACAATCCGATCGCGACGGCCTGCACGAGGGTTTTGAGTTTGCCGCCGCGACTGGCCGGGATGACGCCGCGGCGCAGCACGACAAACCGCAGCACGGTGATCCCGACCTCGCGCGCCAGGATCACCACTGTCACCCACCACGGCAGATCGCCGAGCATCGACAGGCCGATCAACGCCGCGCCGATCAGCGTTTTGTCCGCGATCGGATCAGCCATGGTGCCGAACTCGGTGACCATGCCGTAGTTGCGTGCCAGCGCGCCGTCGAAGCGATCGGTGATGACGGCGACGGCGAAAACCACGAAAGCGGCTATGCGGCTGACGGTTTCATGACCATTCCCGGCGAACAGCACCAGCAGGAATACCGGGACCAGCACCAGCCGGAGCAGCGTCAGCATGTTGGCGAGGTTGGTGACGCGAACGCGCGGGACCACTGGACCGGTTTGAGGCTGCCCCGACACGGCATCAGAATATCGGTTGCCCAGCCGAGAAGCCGAAACCGATACTGTGCACCCGTGAGCGCAGCAAGCGATCCAGCGGCCATCCGGCCGGTGATTAGGCGCGCGCGAACCTCCGACGTACCGGCCATCAAACGTCTCGTCGACACCTATGCGGGCAAGATCCTGCTGGAAAAGAACCTGGTGACGCTGTATGAAGCGGTCCAGGAGTTCTGGGTAGCTGAACAGGAGGGCTTGGAAGAAAAGGAGGTGGTCGGCTGCGGCGCGTTGCATGTGCTGTGGTCCGATCTGGGCGAGGTGCGCACCGTGGCCGTCGCGCCCGAGTTGACCGGAAAGGGCATCGGCCACGCCATCGTCGACAAGCTCCTCGACGTCGCCCGGGAACTGCAGCTGCAGCGGTTATTCGTGTTGACCTTCGAGACCGAGTTCTTCGGCAAGCACGGGTTCACTGAAATCGAGGGGACGCCGGTAACCGCCGAAGTGTTCGAGGAGATGTGCCGCTCTTACGACATCGGTGTCGCCGAGTTTCTGGATCTCAGCTACGTCAAGCCCAACATTCTCGGCAACTCGCGGATGCTGTTGGTTTTGTCCTCGCGAACAGACGCAAATGTCCCCGACAGGCCGAGGAATTAGGGGCCTTTACGTCTGCTCGCCGCAACTGTCGGCGCCGGCATCACCGCGGATGGACATCAAAGTGGCGGCCAGCTCGTCGGGCTTGACCAACACATCGCGGGCTTTCGACCCTTCGCTGGGGCCGACGATTCCGCGGGTTTCCATCAGGTCCATCAACCGGCCGGCTTTGGCGAATCCGACTCGAAGCTTGCGCTGCAACATCGACGTGGAACCGAACTGGCTGGACACCACCAGCTCGACGGCTTGCAGGAAGACGTCCATGTCGTCGCCGATGTCGGGGTCGACGTCGGTGCGTTCCGCGGTGGGCTTGGCGGTGGTGACACCGTCGGTGTACTGCGGTTCGGCCTGTTCTTTGCAGGCGCTGACGACGGCGTGGATCTCCTCGTCGGTGATGAACGCCCCCTGCAGGCGAATCGGCTTGCTGGCACCCATCGGCAAGAACAGGCCGTCGCCCATGCCGATCAGCTTCTCCGCGCCGGCCTGGTCCAGGATCACCCTGCTGTCGGTGAGCGACGACGTCGCGAACGACAGCCGGGCGGGCACATTGGTCTTGATCAGCCCGGTGACCACGTCGACCGACGGGCGCTGGGTGGCCAGCACCAGGTGGATGCCCGCGGCACGAGCCTTCTGGGTGATCCGCACGATCGCGTCCTCAACGTCCCGCGGTGAGGTCATCATCAGGTCGGCCAACTCGTCAACGATCGCCACCACATACGGGTAGGGCCGATACTCGCGCTGGCTGCCCAGCGGCGTGGTGATCTCGCCGGAGCGCACCTTGGCGTTGAAATCGTCGATGTGGCGCACCCGCGACGCCTGCATGTCCTGGTAGCGCTGCTCCATCTCCTCCACCAGCCAGGCCAGCGCGGCAGCCGCCTTCTTCGGCTGGGTGATGATCGGCGTGATCAGATGTGGAATGCCTTCATACGGCGTCAGTTCCACCATCTTCGGATCGATCAGGATCATCCTGACCTCTTCGGGGGTGGCCCGGGCTAACAGCGACACCAGCATCGAGTTGACGAAGCTGGATTTGCCGGATCCGGTGGAGCCGGCGACCAGCAGGTGCGGCATCTTGGCCAGGTTGGCGGAGATGAAGTCACCTTCGATGTCCTTGCCCAGCCCTATCACCAGTGGGTGATGGTCGCGGCGGGTCGATGGTGCGGTGAGCACATCGGCCAGCCGCACCATTTCCCGGTCGGTATTGGGCACCTCGATTCCGACGGCGGACTTGCCGGGGATCGGGGCCAGCATCCGCACGCTCTCGGTGGCCACCGCGTAGGCGATATTACGTTGCAGCGCAGTGATTTTCTCCACTTTCACACCCGGCCCCAGCTCCACCTCGTAGCGGGTGACCGTCGGGCCGCGGGTGCAGCCGGTGACTGCGGCGTCGACCTTGAACTGCTCCAATACCGAAGTGATGGCATCGGACATCTGGTCGTTGGCGGCGGTGCGTCTTTTGGGTGGATCACCAGCCACCAGCAGGCTCAACGACGGCAGCGTGTAGGGCCCCTCGACAACCCGGTCGAGCGCAGGAGTGTCTTGCCTGCCTGTGGTTTTGCCGCCACGACGGCGCCGCGACACGGCGGGCTCGGGCACTGTCGGGGTGTCATCCGCGGCGACAGGAGCGCTCGAGGGCCACGCCTTTGCTTCGCCGTCACGATAGGACGACGGGTCGTCGTAGTAGCCGTCTGAAAAGTCTTCGCCCACACCACTTTCCGCGATTTGATCGTCATACGCCTCACCCTCGGACTCGAGGTAATCGAACATCCGGGTGCCGAACATGGACCGCAGCGTCTCCGGCACCTCGCGGATCGTGGTGCCGGTCAACAGCAGCACGCCGAACAACGCGCCGATGAACAACAGCGGCGCACAGATCCATGGGGTCAACCCCTCCGAGAGCGGTCCCCCGATCGCGAACCCGATAAATCCTGCCGCGTGGGCGCGCCCGACAGGGCTGTCCGGGGAGCCGGCCCACAGATGCCAAAGCCCCAGCACCGGCAGCGCGACCATCATCGCGCCCAGAACGAGTCGCGGCCGCGCATCCGGATTGGGCTCGGTCCGCATCAACAGCACCGCGATCGCGGCAGTGACCACCGGCAGCACCACGACCGCCGAGCCGATAAAGATCCGCAGCACCGAGTCGACCCATGCGCCGACGGGACGGGCGGCGTCGAACCAAGAGCTTGCAGCGACGACGACGGCAAGTCCCAACAGGGCCAGGGCAATCCCGTCACGGCGATGCCCGGGGTCGATGTCGCGGGCGCGGCCGACCGACCGCGCCGTTGTTCCGGTCCCCTTGGCCACCATCAGCCATGTCGCACGCACCGCCCGCCCGCAGGTTAGCCCTGCGCTGGTCACCAACGAGCGGTTGCGGCGCCGGGCTGGCCTGCGCGGGGCCTTGACCGGCTTGCGCCGGGCCTGAGCCGACCGCGAGCCGCCTCGCGAGGCCGCCTTTGACCTGGTCGTTCGGGCGCCGGATCGGGCGACAGTCTTGCTAGCCATGCCCGCAAGCCTAATCGCAATTGCATCATCTGCACCATCCGCCACACTGGTTAAAGCGATGTCGCGGCTTGGTCACGAAACCAGCTGTATAGGGTGACAGCCGTCACCCCAGAGCTCCCAGGAGGCCCGCATGCCCGTCGTCGTTGTCGCCACCATGACCGTCAAACCCGAATCGGTCGACGCGGTCCGCGAGATCCTCACCGACGCGGTAAAAGACGTGCACGACGAGCCCGGTTGTCAGCTGTACTCCCTGCACGAATCCGGCGACACCTTCGTGTTCGTCGAGCAGTGGGCCGACGAAGAGGCGCTCAAGACCCACAGCACTGCGCCGGCAATCGGCAAGATGTTCAGCGCCGCCGGCGAGCATCTGGCCGGAGCCCCGGATATCAAAATGCTGCAGCCCGTCCCGGCAGGCGATCCCGGCAAAGGACAGTTGCGTCCCTAATGGTGCGACCGCTCGAAGGGAAGGTCGCCTTCATTACCGGCGCGGCGCGCGGCCAGGGACGAGCGCATGCCGTGCGGCTGGCCGCCGACGGCGCGAACATCATCGCCGTCGACCTGTGCGGCCAGATCGCCAGCGTTCGGTATCCACTGGCCACCCCCGATGATCTGACCGCCACGGTCAAGCTCGTCGAAGACACAGGCTCGCGCATCGTGGCCAAACAGGGCGACGTCCGCGACCGGACATCGCTGTCTTCCGCCCTGCAAGCAGGCCTGGACGAGTTCGGCCGCCTCGACATCGTCGTCGCCAACGCCGGGATTGCTCCGATGCAGTCCGGTGACGACGGCTGGCACGACGTCATTGCCGTCAACCTCACCGGCGTCTACAACACCATCAAGGTCGCGATACCGACGATGGTCAAGCAGGACACCGGCGGATCGATCGTGCTGATCAGCTCGGCGGCCGGTCTGGCCGGCGTCGGCAGCCCGGACGCCGGTTCGGTCGGCTATGCGGCCGCCAAGCATGGCGTGGTCGGGTTGATGCGGGTCTACGCGAATCTGCTTGCAAGCCAAAGCATTCGGGTGAATTCGATCCATCCTTCCGGCGTCGAAACCCCGATGATCAACAACGAGTTCACCCGCGAATGGTTGGCCAAGATGGCTGCTGCGACGGACACGCCGGGAGCCATGGGCAATGCCATGCCGGTGGAAGTCCTGCAAGCCGAAGACATCGCCAACGCGGTGGCATGGCTGGTGTCGGACCAAGCGCGCTATATCACCGGTGTGACGTTGCCAGTCGATGCCGGCTTCTTGAACAAGTAGCCGAACGGCCGCGAACCCGAAGCGGCGCATCTCCGACACGCCGCGATTCGAGCATCCCCAGGTCAGCCACATAACGGCGGCATACTCAGCTCGTGGCCAGCAACGAGGCTGCCCGTTCAGCCGGCTCCTCGGCACCGGTATCCCGGCGCCAGATGGCCGCGGCGTACCGCTTCCTCTCACCGCATCAAGCCGCGGTACTCGACGCCGTCGCCGACCACTTACTTCCGGGGACGCAGCTAGTCGCCTACGTAGACGGTTTGCTGTCGCGGTTCGACGCCCAGACCTCCGCGCGTCGTGTGCGGGTCGCCGACCTTCGCGACCAGTACACCGACGGCATCGCGTTGCTCGACCAGCTGGCCGGCGGTGACTTCACCGCGGTGCCGCGACTGCGACAAGACCTCGTCGTGTCACACACTCAGGCCGCGCCCTTTGTCAGCGTGCTGTTCGATCACATCGTTGAGGCGATCTACGCTCCGCCGGAGGACATTCGGCACACCGCCGCAGACCACTACCACGAGACCGGCTAGCGGTCCGACACGCCGAACGCGTCCTTCCCCGGGGCGGTCCGCTATTCAGGTCATACTCTGGCGGTGGCCAGCGACGAGGCCGCCGAGGGATCCGGCTCGTCGGCGCCGGTGTCCCGGCGCACGGTGCTTGGCGGGCTGACCCTGATACCAATGGCCGCCGTCCTAGCCGGGGTCCTTCCGGCCGCTTCCGCCGACCCGCCCTACCTGTTCCTCTCGGCGCACCAGGCCGCAGTGCTCGACGCCGCCACCCGCCGACTGATCCCTGGACCGACGGACGACCCGCTCGAAACCGGTCCGGGGGCGCACGAAGCAAACGTGGTCCACTACCTGGACGTCATGCTGGCAGCGTTCTCCTTCTCGCCACCGATGGTGCACGCAGGGGGGCCGTGGAGCGACCGCGCCGGCGGCTCCCAGGACTTCATGGCCGACTTCGTCCCGCTCGACCGCGCCCAGAACTTCGCCTGGCAGCAGCGGATTACCACGCTTCGCGGCCAGTACGCAGG
>NZ_JBATXN010000023.1:0-1916 GCF_049673265.1 Mycobacterium sp.
GCGCCCTGCGCGAGCGCCAGCAGCTCGTCGTAGGAGCCGGCCCGCCCCATCACATGCGGCACGCTTGCTACGCCCGCCTCGTCGGCTAGGCGCGTCATGACGGTCTTGGAGCCCAGCCGATTGCGCAGCTCCACCGAGGGGTGCATGACCTCGAGGCCCGCCTGCCGCGCGAGGGCCTGAGTCTCTTCGTCCAGCATCACAAAGCAGGCCTTACCGCCGGGCCCTCGGCCCGCGATGAACTCGAGCGTCTCAGGATCGGTCAGGAGGTGGTTGCACACGTCGCCCATGGAGTCGAAATCAAGCCGGTCGCGCCGCCGGGGGACGAATACACGCGAATGCGTGCCCTCAAAAGAGTCAAAGTACGTGAGGTAGAAGAAGTTTCGTATCCAGCGGTCGATTCCTAACAGGTTGAACGGGGTCGGCGAGATGAAGTACAGCGGCACTGCGTTGGTGTGAAAGAACGCGCGTACGTCCGAGATGCCATTGAGCACGCGGCGCGGCTTGGGCTCAGGCCCGCTGGCGGGCACCATCAGGCCACCCAAGCCGACGGTCGAGGCGCTGCCGTCACGGCGGCGGCGGTGAAATCACAAACCTTCATTCCATCAGTGTGGACCAGCCCGTCGCCGAGCGGGAAGACTTGTCATCCCGCGAATGACGGCGAACCAAGGGCCTTCCAGGGCCCAATGGCTAACCGGACGGTCGGGGCTTCACATCGGCGACCATCGCTTCCACTTGCTTGCGGTCGAGCACTGTCGTCGCCCCGTCGGGTAGGCCGAGGACCCGATCCACCGCGATGCCATGGAGCTTGAGGCGCCGCACGGCGTCATCGATCGCCTTGCGTCGCGATCTCGCATCGGGCGAATTGAGCACTTTGACGAGGTTCGTCTGCATGCTGGCGGCGAATCCCTGAATCATGTCACCGACACCTTCGGGATCGAAGGTATCGAACACACCCTCGCGTACCCCCTCGGTGATGACTTCAGTGAGAACGGGCCGGAACAGGTCCTCCCAGATGGTGACGATTCTTTGGAACAGGGCCTGGTTTTCGGGTTTCAGCATTGATGTCGTTGCCCCGATCTGTTCGGGAGCACCCATGGCCATCTTGACCCGGTAACTCGCTGCCAGCCCGGCATTGAGCCGTTCGAGCGCGTTCTTGCCGGGCTGGGCGAAGACCGGACGCAAGGCGTCGAAAGCTTCAGCGGCGCTGCGCTGAGCAAGCGCGGTCACCAGTGCTTCTTTGGACGGAAAGTAGTGGTAGAAGGCGCCTTTCGACGTACCTGCGACCGCGAGCAGATCGTTGAGGCGGACGTTCTCGTAACCACGTTCGAGGAACAGCGCCAGCGCCCGGTCGAGCACTTCGGCCTGCCGGACGTTCTTGGGTTTGACGACGCGTGTCATGGCGGACGTGGTTCAGCCGGACTTTTTCACCCAGCCCACAAATGCCAGGTATAGACCGCATAGTGCGATCAGGCCGAAGCCAATTCTCACGGCGGCCAATGCAGCACCCGATGTTTCGGTGGCAGATTTGGCTGCGTCGACGATCGGCTGCGGCATAGCGAGCAATGCGACACCGCGCAGCAGTAGGAACCAGCCGAACAGCGAGATGATTACGGCGGCGACGCTGCGCAGTATTGGTGGAACGCGACCACGAACAGGCCAGAGAAGAACAGCAGCGCCCCTAGTAGCCACGGCCACATCGGATCTTTAGAAAAGCTTGCCAACTGGCTCCCGATGCTTCCGGCTCGGATCGCGACGATGGCGGGGACCACGGTGATAAACGGTCCAAGCACGCGGGCAAATGAGCGGGTGCGTTGCGGTTGATCGATCGCCGTGACCGGTGCGCGCATGTAGGACTCCTTGACGCGTGGCGGCGGACGACCGTCCATCGACCTCTATAGACCACTGGTCTATAGATT
>NZ_JBATXN010000024.1:0-4058 GCF_049673265.1 Mycobacterium sp.
GCCCAATCCGGGACGTTGCGTGACTTCTTCGGCGCCAAGAACGTGCAGATGGTGCCGCAGAAGGCGCAGAATTTCTCCGCGCTCGACATCACCTTGCCGATGCCGCCCGGCTGGACGCCGGTGCCCGACCCCAATGTCTCCGATGCCTTCGTGGTGACCGCCAACCGTCGCAGCGCCAGCCTCTACACCTCCAATGCCCAGCTGGTGGTGTACCGCCTGATCGGCGAATTCGATCCGAAAGAGGCGATCACTCACGGCTATCTCGACAGCGCGCAACTGCCCGCCTGGCGAACCACCAACGCCTCGCTGGCCGATTTCAACGGCTCCCCGTCGTCGATCATCGAGGGCACCTACCGCGACAACGAATGGACGCTCAACACCTCGCGCCGCCATGTCATCGTCACCGCCGGACCGGACAAGTACCTGGTGTCGCTGTCGGTCACGACGGATGCCGCCACCGCGGTCGCCGAGGCGCCGGCCACCGATGCCATCGTCAACGGGTTCCGAGCCGGTCCGCCCGGGTCCAACCCGCCCGCCGTCCCGGCACCGCCGCCCGCCGCGCCGGCCCCCGTCGCAGCACCCCCGTCGGCGACGGCACTCGCCCACTAGTAGCCCACACGGCGACGCGCCGGGGCGCATCGTATTGTGGCCCCATGCTCATCGCCGGAGTGCTGTGCGCGTGCGCGGCTGTGGTCATGGCCGCGCGCGGATTGTGGTCATTGTCGCGACCGGTTGCCACCGACACCACTGGGGTGGTGATGCGCGCGATTGCGCCGCCACAGCTAGCGGCCGCAGTGATGCTGGCTGCCGGCGGGGCGGTGGCACTTGCCGCGCCGCGGGACTCCGCACCACCGGTCGTCGCTGTGTGCATCGCGGGCGCCATCGGTACCGTCGCCGTCGGCGCTTGGCAGAGCGCACAGTACGCGCTGCGCCGTGAAGCGGCCGGGTGCGGCGGTGCCTGCGCAACTTGCACGCTCGCCTGCCGCTGAGCGGTGTGCACCGAAACTTATTGCTGCTGAAGGTCTTTTGGCGGCCGCTTAGTTGCGACTGATGTCGATCGGGTGTGTGGCCAGCAGCGAGATCGGCAGCGGCTGGCGCCGCAGCACCCGCCCCCACAGATCCACCCTCGGCTGCACTAGAACGTCAGATGGCAACGCCGACAGCACAATCCAGTCGTCGCGCTCGATCTCACCCTCGAGCTGACCGATCGTCCAGCCGGAGTATCCGGCGAAGATGCGCACCCCCTCGACCAGCGGGGCGATCGAGTCGGGTTCGGCGTCCAGATCGACCATCACCATCCGGCCGGCCACATGTCGCAGGCCGGGCACGCCGTCCGGCTCGGCGCCGACCCGCAGCACCGCCAGACACAGCGCCGCGTCACGCTTCACCGGTCCGCCGATGAACATCGTCTTCGGCTTCGCAGACAGCTTGGACCACTGCGGCAAAACGTTGTACACCGCGGTCTCGCTAGGGCGATTGAGCACCACGCCCAACGTTCCCCCGTCGTTGTGTTCGACGATGTAAATCACGCTGCGACGAAATGTCGGCTCCAGCAGATCCGTGTTGGCCAGAAGCAAAGTGCCCGCTCGCACACGCTGCGCGGCGGGGGCAATGAAGTCCTCCGGGTCCTCGGGCTGAGCCACGTCTCCATCATGGCATCCGCGCGGGGCCGCTGTGGTGAACAAGAAGGGCGCTCCGCGATATTTGTACTGTTGTTGACAGGGTCCGGGGCTCGGGCTGTCTCGATTCGGGTAACCGGGTCCACGGGGAAGTAGGTTCGGTGACTCACACGCGTGCACCCGTGGCCGTCTGGCGCTCGGTGCGCAGCTTGCCCGACTTCTGGCGACTGTTGGAATTGCGCATCGCAAGCCAGTTCGGCGACGGGCTCTTCCAGGCGGGCTTGGCCGGAGCGCTGCTGTTCAACCCCGAGCGGGCTGCGCGCCCGTTGGCCATCGCCGGTGCCTTCGCCGTGCTGTTCTTGCCGTACTCGCTGCTGGGCCCGTTCGCCGGCGCGCTGATGGACCGCTGGGACCGTCGGCTGGTGCTGGTCGGTGCCAACCTGGGCCGGCTGGTGTCGGTGGCTCTGGTGGGGATTTGTCTGGCCGTTGGTGCCCGCAACATGCTGGTGCTGTGCGGCGCGCTGGTCCTCAACGGGCTGTCCCGGTTCGTCTCATCGGGCTTGTCGGCCGCACTGCCCCATGTGGTGCCCCGCGGGCAGGTCGTCACGATGAACTCGATCGCCTCGGCAACCGGTGCGGTCGCTGCGTTCGTCGGCGCCAACTTCATGCTGGTGCCCCGCGCGCTGGTCGGTTCCGGTGACGCCGGCGCCGCGTCGATCATGTTGCTGGTCACCGTCCCTCTGTCGGTCGCGTTGCTGCTATCGCTGCGGTTCGACGACCATGTGCTGGGTCCCGACGACACCCAGCGGGCGATCCACGGCTCGGTCGTCTACGCGGTGATCACCGGGTGGCTGCACGGCATCCGAACAGTGCGGCAACGTCCCACGGTCGCGGCCACCCTCTCCGGGTTGGCGGCGCACCGGATGGTCTTCGGCATCAACACCCTGGTGGTGCTGCTGCTGGTGCGCAGCGGCGGCGCCGCGTCAGTCGGCGCGTTGGGCGGCGCGATGTTGTTCCTGGCCGCCACCGGCATCGGGTCTTTTCTGGCCAATCTGGTGACCCCGCCCGCGGTGCGGCGCTGGGGCCGATACGCCACCGCCGGCGGCGCATTGGCGATCGCCGCGGCGATCCAAATCGCCGGTGCCGGTCTGCAGTTGGCGGTCATGGTGGGGTGCGGGTTCTTCCTGGGCGCGGCGGGCCAAGTACTGAAGCTTTGCGCCGACACCGCGATTCAGATAGACGTGGACGACGCCCTGCGCGGACACGTGTTCGCCGTACAGGATTCGTTGTTTTGGGTCGCGTTCATCGGTGCGATCACCGCCGCGGCCACAGTCATTCCGCTCAACGGCCACTCCGCCGTGCTGATATTCGCCGGCACTGGGCTTTACCTCTGCGGGCTGGCTGCCCACAGCATCGTCGGGCGCCGCGGGCAGCTGGCTTAAGGTACACAGATGGCTGGCGTACAACAGATCGTGGCCGACCTGCGCGCCGAAAGCGACGAGCTGGATGCGCTGGTCGCGCAACTTGCCGCCGATGGCTGGGCGGCATCGACGCCCGCCGCCGGTTGGACCATTGCGCATCAAATCGGACACCTGTTGTGGACCGACCGCGTCGCGCTGACCGCGGTTACCGACGAGCCGGCGTTCGCCGCCCTGCTGGAAATCGCCGCGACCGACCCGATCGGTTTCGTCGACGCGGGCGCCGACGAACTCGCCGCGACGGCGCCTGCCGAGTTGCTCGCCGACTGGCGCGCCACCCGCGCGCGGCTACACGACGCGCTGTTGACGGTTGCCGACGGTCGCAAGCTGCCGTGGTTCGGACCGCCGATGAGTGCTGCGTCGATGGCGACAGCGCGGCTGATGGAGACCTGGGCACACGGACTCGACGTCGCCGACGCCGTAGGCGTCACTCGGGTGCCGACTGCTCGGCTGCATTCCGTCGCCCATATCGGCGTGCGCACCCGCGACTATGCCTTTGCCGTCAACGGGCTGCCCGCGCCCACCGAGCCGTTTCTTGTCGAGCTGCGCGCACCGGACGGCAGCACCTGGTCGTGGGGACCGCCGGCCGCCGCGCAGCGCGTCACCGGCGGCGCCGAGGACTTCTGTTTTCTGGTCACTCAGCGGCGGGCGCTGCGCGACCTTGACTTGACGGCCGAAGGTGACGATGCGCAGCACTGGCTGCAGATCGCCCAGGCCTTCGCGGGGCCGCCGGGCGCCGGCCGATGAGCGCGGAACGCGCGAAGAGAGCCGCGCCCATTAGCCGAAGCGCGGGGCGGTAACGGGGTCGACATGACTGAAACTGTCTCGATCCTGCCCCGCGAGCTACCGAAGGGCTTACCGACGAAGTCCGCAACGCCCCTCCGCCGCCCACGCCGATACTGACCGAGCCCTACGCACTGCGCCTCGTCGATCCGGACACCGACGCCGCGATGATCGCCGC
>NZ_JBATXN010000025.1:0-10936 GCF_049673265.1 Mycobacterium sp.
CGCGGACCACCCCCGGCGCGCCCGGCGCGCCGCGCAGCACGTCGAGGAGTGACCAGTCGACGAATTCGGCGAACACCTTTGCGCATTCGTTGATTTTCTCAGCGAAAACCGGTGCGGTGTCGAGCAATTCGATGCCCATACCGAGCCATTGGGAGCCTTGGCCGGGAAAGACGAACACGGTTTTACCCGTCGGTGTGACATGCCCCTGGATTACCGAGGCGCCCGGCAGTCCGTTCGCGAGTTCAGCCAAACCGTTGAGCAACTCCTGGCGCTCTGCGCCGAGCACCACCGCCCGATGCTCGAATTTCGACCGACCCGCCAATGACCAGCCCACGTCGGCGTCATCCAATTGCTCACGTGCGCCGAGGAATTCGCCCAGCCTTGTCGCCTGCGCCGATACCGCCGCCGCGGTCTTGGCCGAAATCACCCACGGGACGACCGGCGGCGCAATCCCCCGCTCGGCCGCCTCATCCACCGCGGGAGCGGCCTCGATGATCACATGCGCATTGGTGCCACTGATTCCAAACGACGACACCCCCGCCCGACGCACCCGACCCTCGGCCGGCCAGCGGTGCGCCTCGGTCAACAACTCCACCGACCCTGCCGACCAGTCCACGTGCGGGCTGGGCTCATCGACATGCAACGTCGCCGGCAACAGCTCGTGGCGCATCGCCTGCACCATCTTGATCACTCCGGCCACCCCCGCCGCGGCCTGCGTGTGACCCATATTCGACTTGATCGACCCCAACCACAGCGGTTCAACACGGTCTTGGCCATACGTCGCCAACAAAGCCTGGGCCTCGATCGGGTCGCCCAACGTGGTGCCGGTGCCGTGGGCCTCCACCACATCGACCTCGGGACCAGTAAGCCCCGCGTTGGCCAACGCCGCACGCACCACCCGCTGCTGGGAGGGCCCGTTGGGGGCTGTCAACCCGTTGGAGGCGCCGTCCTGATTGACCGCCGAACCGCGCACCACCGCCACCACCGGATGACCCAGCCGCTGGGCATCCGAGAGGCGTTCCACCACCAACATCGCGCCGCCCTCGGACCAGCCGACACCGTCGGCAGCTTGCGAGAACGGCTTGCATCGGCCGTCCGGCGACAAGCCGCGGTGCCGGCTGAATTCGACGAACACGGTCGGGGTGGCGTTCACGGTCGCACCGCCGGCCAGCGCCAGGTCGCACTCGCCCGACCGCAACGACTGCACCGCCATGTGCAGCGCCACCAGCGACGACGAACACGCGGTATCCACCGACACCGCCGGGCCCTCCAACCCCAGCACGTAGGCCACGCGGCCGGTCGCCACGCTCGACGTCATGCCGGTGAGCCGGTAGCCCTCGATGCCTTCGGCGAGCATGCCGTAGCCCTGAGCGATGATTCCGGCGAAAACGCCGGTTGCGCTACCTCGCAACGTGGTCGGGTCAACTCCAGCCCGCTCCAACGCCTCCCACGACAACTCCAACAGCATGCGGTGCTGCGGATCCGTCGCCAGCGCCTCGCTCGGCGCGACACCGAAGAATCCGGCGTCGAAACCCGCGACATCGTCAACGAAACCACCGGCACGCGCATACGACTTGTGCGGCACGTCGGGATCGGGATCGAACAAGCCGGCCAGATCCCAGCCGCGGTCGCTCGGAAACTCCGACATCACGTCGCGGCCTTGAGCCACCATGTCCCACAGGGTTTCTGGGGAATCCACCCCACCGGGGAAGCGGCAGGCCATCCCGACGATTGCGATCGGTTCGCTGGACCGTTCCAGCAGTGCACGGTTCTTTCGCTTGAGGCGGTCGACCTGGACCAGCGCTTTCCGCAATGCTTCAGTCGCATGCTGAAGTTGGTCAACCATGTCGCTACCCCTCGCCTAACTTAGGTGGTCGCTGGAGCGGAGAATGCGGCCCGGAGCGCAGCAGCCGGGTCAAACGCACCCGGCTTCATACCCGGAGAAGTGGCGCTGTGCACCGACTTGCTCGCCCGATTGGTGGCCTGGTTCCGCAGCCAATTCCGGCGTTGCACCAGCGATCCATGGCGGAACTGTACCCGTCAGCGGTTAGCCAAGGCTAAACGCGGGGCCTGCCCAGTCAGCGCCAGCCGTCGGCGGCCTGCGCGGCTTGCATCAGCGCATGGCACAGTTCGCGTAACTCGGTAGCCCCGGCCCCTTCGTCGAGCGCCGTCGCAACGTCTTCCGCGGCGCATCGCACCTGGTAGACCCGGTCTGACAGGTCAGCGGCCTCGACAGCGGACAGGACCACCGCGTCGGCAGGCAGCGACGCACCTCTAACCTCGGTGATGGAGGCTCGCTGCTCATAGGCCCGTTGCCGACACGATTGCCTGCAGTACTGGCGGCGACGGCCCAGGCCGCTGTCGAGCGAATCGATGGCACGTCCACACCAGCGGCACGGCTGCGGGCGGACGCGACGGCTCACGCGGCCGACTTTAGTCGGGGTTCTACTCCGATCCCGGTATCATGGATGGTCGAGTCGCGAACTTGTACGCGGAAACCCTGGGGAACTCTGCATACCGCCCCAAACGTTGTCTAGGGCGCTGGCTACTGAGAAGAGGTTAAGAGGAGTGGGTACCAATGGCTGATCGCGTCCTAAGAGGCAGTCGCCTTGGAGCCGTGAGTTACGAAACCGACCGCAATCACGACTTGGCGCCACGCCAGATCGCGCGGTATCGCACCGACAACGGCGAGGAATTCGATGTTCCGTTCGCTGACGACGCCGAGATCCCCGGCACCTGGCTGTGCCGTAACGGGATGGAGGGCACCCTGATCGAGGGTGACCTGCCGGAGCCGAAAAAGGTCAAGCCGCCCCGCACGCACTGGGACATGCTGCTGGAGCGCCGCTCGGTGGAGGAGCTCGACGAACTGCTCAAGGAGCGCCTGGACCTGATCAGGACACGCCGCCGCGGCAGCTGAGTTTGACCGCCGGTTAGAAATCGAAACCTGGCGGCGGCACCAGGCCATCTAACGGGAAGTACGTGCTGGGGTCGAAGGCGGCCGGATCGAACATTTGGACTTCGGGGACCGCCCATGCCGACACGTCATAATCGCCGGTCGGCGTAACTAACCAGGCGCCTACGGCATTGGTGTTGCCAGATTCGACCAGGTCGATGGTGTCGTAGCTGTAACCGTTGCCCAGGTTCTCAATGTCGATCACGCCGTGTTCGATGTTGGTGCCGGCAATGCTCGGCAGCAGGATCTGTTGATCAGAGAATCCGTCGAATAGCCCGTTGTACTGGACCTTGTCGATAACGTGGGTCGTCAGATCGGAAACGGTGAGCGGATTGGTGGTCAGGTTGAACGGCTGGCCATCCACCGTCACGTTTTTGGTGAAGAAACTTTCCACAAACGGCGCCATGTCGCTGGAATTGAAGTTGGCCGTCTGGCTGCCATAGGCGTCATTGGCAAGCACGTCGACGGTTTGATACGTGATATCAGGCTGCCCCACCAACATGACACCGAACGGATCGGACACCGGGTTGGTGTAGTTCAAGAGTTGGCTTTCCAGGTAGGCCTGACCGCCGTAGTCGCCGCCGTTCTCCCAGTGCGACACGTCGTAGGTGCCGCTCGGCGTCACCAAGAAGGCGCCGACGGCATGGTCGACGCCATTGCTATTGAGGCTCGTCGTACCGGGTCCGACCAAATCGATGTATTCATAGCCGTAGCCGTCACCCAAGCTGTGAATGCCGATGACACCGCTTTCGATGTTGGTGCCGGGGATGGCGGGAAGCAAAATCTGTTGTTGAGCGGCTCCGTTCGACTCCAGCTTGTCGATGACGTCGGTTTGCAGATTGTTGGCGATAAGCGGATTGGTCTCGAGGTTGAGCGGACGGCCATCCACTGTCACATTGTTGAGGAAGAACTGTTCCACGGACGGCGACAAGTTAGCCGAATCGAAGTTCAATGTCTGGTGGCCGTAGGCGATATCTTCAGTCGCGTTGCCAGTCTGGTAGGTGATATCCGGGTCACCCACGAAGGTCACGCCAAACGGATCAGGCACCGTGACAGCCGCGGCGTCGGGATCCGCTGCGGCGACGCCCATCGCCAGGGACGCGGCCGCCGCGACGCCCCCCGAGGCAAGAGTGACGGATGTGATGATGCGGTACATGGCTTCCCTCCCGCGGGCGTGGGCATGGGCGTGGGGGTGGGTCGGCCGCCGGCGCCAACCCAATCGTCAACGGAGGCTACGGGATCAGATCAGGTTTATCTCAGTATTCGCTCAGTAGTCGGCTAGCTCACAGGTTGACCCGACACCGCGCGGTTGCGATGCAACCGGCCGCGGATGCCCCACTGGGCGACTTTGACCAGCGCTTCGCGGATATTGGATCCGCTCATCTTGGACACCCCGAGCTCACGCTCGGTGAACGTGATGGGCACCTCGACGACGGTGAAGCCGTTGCTGATCGCCCGCCAGGTCAGATCGATCTGGAAGCAGTAACCCTTGGAGTCGACGGCATCCAGGTCGATCTTTTGCAGAACGTCCCGACGGTAGGCCCGGTAACCGGCGGTGATGTCGTGAATGCCGATGCCCAGGGCGAGCCGCGCGTAGGTGTTGGCCGTCCAGGACAACGCCCAGCGCCGCCATGGCCAGTTCTGCACATTCCCGCCGGCGATGTAGCGCGAACCAATGGCCAGGTCGGCTCCGGCATCGACGGCTCCGAGTAGTAGGTGCAGTTGTTCGGGCGCGTGACTGCCGTCGGCGTCCATCTCGACCAGCGTGGTGTATTGCCGGCTGAGCCCCCAGGCGAACCCGGCCAGGTACGCCGCGCCCAGACCATCCTTGGCGGTGCGGTGCATGACATGGACCCGGTCCGGGTCCGCCGCGGCCAGCTCGTCGGCGAGCTGTCCGGTGCCGTCGGGGCTGCTGTCGTCCACGACCAGAACATGCACCTCGGGACGAGCCTGGTGCAGTCGCCGCATGATCAGCGGGAGGTTCTCCCGCTCGTTATAGGTGGGAATGATCACCAGGGTGCGCAGAGTGGGGCGATCGCCCGCAGCGCCCTGCGGCACCGAATCACCGGTGGTCATGTGTCTCCTTCTTCTGGCCCATGCCGGGCTGAGTGCCGACCGCCTTCGTCGAGCGCAGCGTCGTCGCCGTACTCGTCGAGCTCGCCGTCAGCTACCTCGTCGTCGCCGAGCAGGTCGTCGTCGAATTTTTCCTTTGCTGGCCTGAAGTTCTTTGCCAGCTCTGACCGACGACGGTTGATCTCTGTGAACCATCCATTGTGCAGCATTGCAGCGAGCAGGACGGCAACAGCTGTCACGATGAGGCTTCCCTGCACGGCCGGGCCCCACTTGGCGGCCGGCGTCAATGTTGTCTTGCGGCGTACCTGGTTGGCCAGGTACGCCGGCTCGAAGAAGCTGGTCCGGGCCAGCTCGCGGCCGTCGGGTGTGACCAGCGCGGAGATTCCCACGTTGCTGGCGACCACGGCGTAGCGGTCGAGCTCAACGGCGCGAACCTTGGAGAAGGCCAGCTGTTGCTCGCTCATGGTCTGGTTGAAGTTGGCGTTATTCGCGGGCACCGCGAGCACCTCGGCGCCGTTGCGGACCGAGTCGCGCAACGCGCGGTTGAAAATCACTTCCCAGCAGGTCGCGACGCCCACCGGAACACCAGCGGCGCGCACCACGCCGGTGCCGGTACCCGGGACGATATAACCGGCCCAGTCAGCGAGCCCGGACAGATGCCGGAAGAAGCCCCGCCAGGGCAGGTATTCCCCGAACGGTTGCACGATCCGCTTGTCGTGCCGGTCGGCGGGTCCTGTCTTCGGGTTCCAGACGATCACCGTGTTCGTTTGCGCCGGGGCATTGGACGGCCGGCCCGCGATGTCAAGCACCGTACCAACCAGGATGGGCGCGCCGATCGCCTCGACGGCCGCTGAGATCTGCTGCGCTGCATCGGGATTGCGCAGCGGATCGACTTCCGACGCGTCCTCGGGCCACACCACGAAGTCAGGTTGAGGCGCGCGCCCGGCATGCACGTCGTCGGCCAGCTGGCGGGTCTCCCGGACATCGTTGGCCAACACCGCAAGACGCTGCGCGTTGAACTCCAGGCCGAGCCGCGGCACGTTGCCCTGAACCACCGCAGCGGTGACGACGGGTTCGTTGCCCGATCCGGTGCCGGAATGGCGGACCTGCGGCCAAATTGCGGCGGTGGCGAAGAACACCAGGCAGATGCAGATCGCCGGCAGCATCACCGCCGGTGGCGATTCGGCCGCCTGCGCGCGGGAGGCCCGTAGCCACGACGCGATCTCGAATGCGATCGCGGTGGCGCTGCAACTGATCAGCACGATCGCCAACGACAGCAGTGGAACGCCGCCCAGCCGGACCAAGGGCAAAAACGGGCCATCGGTCTGACCGGCAGCCACCACGCCCCACGGAAATCCCCCAAATGGGATCGTCGACTTCAACCATTCCTGTGCTGCCCACAACACCGCGAACCAGATCGGCCAGCCGGGAAGGTGGCGCACCACGACGGCCAGCAGACCGAAAATCCCCGGAAACAGCGAGCACAACAGCACCAGCGCCAGTAGGGGTACGGCGCCGACGAGGAGGCTGACCCAGCGGATTAGCGGCAGGTAGAACGCCAGGCCGAAGAGGAAGCCGTAACCGAATCCGCCCAGCGGTGTGGTGGCCGGGCGGGTCAGCACCCAGGCCAGCACAGCAAACGCGAGGATGGCCGCCCACCACCAGTTGAACCCGGGGTAGCTCGAGCAGAGCAGCAGACCGGCGAGGATCGCGGCGCTAAGCCGTGTCAAGCGTGGCTGCAGCGCTGTGCCGAATTGCGGCAACCGAGTCCGCAGCTGGTTGCCCAGCCATGCCAGCATCACACCGCCGAGCTGGACCAGTCGCTGGCCCAGCTGCGACGCTAGTTCAGCGACTCGGTTGCCGTTCGGTTCGAGATCGGCCTCGGTGTCGTCGTCGTCATCCTCATCGTCGTCGTACTGGGCGGGGATTACGCCGGTGTCATCGTCTTCGACCGCCGGGATGACCTCTGTGTCCTCGCCGGGCCGCATCCGGCGGTCAAACCGCCTGAGGCGCTTAGCCATATATGACGGCACCCCTGTGCACGGTTTGCCGACAGCGGGGCAATGCATCGGTCGGGCCCAGCCGCGGCAAGGCGGGCACCCTTGAGCGCGGATCGGTCGACCACCGCTGCACGGCGTCGCTAGGCGCGCTGGCTTCGAGCTCGCTGAGGTCTCCGATGTCCCAGACGGCATAGGACGCGGGTGCGCCCGGAACCAAGGTGCCCGTCAGCCCGTCTCGGACGCCGCCGGCGCGCCAGCCACCGCGGGTGGCCGCGGCAAATGCCGCCCGCATGGAGACCGAACTGCCCGGTGTGTGATGGTTGGCAGCTGCGCGGACCGTCGCCCAGGGGTCGAGGCCGGTTACCGGGGCGTCGGATCCGAACGCGAGGGCCACGCCTTGGGATGCTAACAGCGCAAATGGGTTAAGAAGCCCTGCTCGGTCGACACCGAGACGGCGGGTATACATGCCGTCAGCGCCGCCCCAGAGCGCGTCGAAATTGGGCTGCATGCTGGCCATGACGCCCCACACGCCCAGCTTGGTTGCCTGATCTGCGGTGACCATCTCCAAGTGCTCCAAGCGGTGGCCGCAACGGGCCAGCGCGGCCACACCGAGGTCGTCGACCACACGCTCGAAAGCGGTGACGACCGCGGCGACCGCGGCATCACCGATAACGTGGAAACCCGCCGTCACACCGGCTTCGGTACAGGCCCGCACGTGCGTGGCGATGACCTCGGGATCCAGGTAGCAGCTCCCCTCGCGATCCGAGGCATCGGCGTAGGGCTCATGCAGCCAGGCGGTGCGTGAGCCGAGAGCGCCGTCGACGAACAGGTCACCGGCCAACCCGGCGGCACCGGTGTCCTCGACGAGCGCGAGCGCCTGTGCTGCGCTGGTCACCGCTTCGCCCCAGTAGCCGGTCACCTGAACGCCATGGTTGATTGCACACAGTTCCCGCCAGTCGTCCAGTCCGCCTATCTCGGGGCCGGCGCATTCGTGGACCGCGACGATCCCGTGGCCGGCGGCGGCGTCGAGCGCGGCCAGTCGGGCCTCGGTGCGTTGGGAATCCGTCAACAGCTCTCTGGCGGCGGCGCGCACCAGGTGATGGGCGTCGCCGACTAGCGGCCGCTGTTCGGCAAATCCGATCGCCGACGGCAGTCCTGGGCCCAGCTTGCGCAGGCCGGTCGAGGCCAGCGCCGAGTGCACATCGACGCGGGCCAGGTAGGCGGGCCGATCACCCAGCACTGCGTCGAGGTCGGCGGTGCTCGGTGCGCCATTCTCCGGCCACGAGGTTTCATCCCAACCGTGACCCCAGACCGGCTGGCCGGGATGCGCGGCGGCGTAGTCGGCGATGAGCTGCAGGCAATGGCGCTGCGACGTCGAAGCCCGCAGATCCAGCCCGGTCAGCGAAAAACCGGTGGCGGTGAGATGAATGTGGCTGTCGACGAAACCCGGCGCGACGAAGCCGCCGTCGAGATCGACCACCTCAGCATCGGGAAACTGGCCGCGGCCGACGTCGTCGCTACCCAGCCACGCCACTACTCCGTTGCGGAGCGCCATCGCGGTCGCATCGGGATGAGTCGGGCTGTGCACCCTGCCGTTCACCAACAGCGTGGTGGGGACGTTCGTCACGCTGTATAGCGTCTACTTGGGCTCGCCCGGCAAGGCCGGCGGGTCGACCACTGTGACGTCGGCGACGTCAGTGACGTCGATGACCTCGCCGTCGATGTAATCCGGCCGGGGACGTGGCGCCGAGGTGTATCGGTCGGCGCCGACCGTGGCGACGGTAATCAGCGGCACACGGCGGCCGATACCGCGAACAGCCAGCGCGGTCAGCACCGGCCGGGCGACGGCCCGGGTCGGCGGTAACAGGAGCAGCAGCCCCGCAGCGGTGGTGACCAGCCCGGGAACCACCACCAGCACCGTGCCGAGCGCAACCAGTGCGCCGTCGCCGGCCGCGCGGGACTGTTGGGTGGTCAGCCCGGATCGCAACCGCGTGAGCTGGCGCTTCAGTTGCGAACCCGCCAACGTCATTCCGGCGACGAAGGCGGCCAGCAACAGCAGCAGGGTCCAGCCCAGCCCGATGGTCGAGGCCAACGCGACCACCACCGCGAGTTCGACGACGGCATAGAGCACAAAGAGTCGCGACACCATGAGATGGCAACGTCGCGGGCGGGCGCGGGAGTTCCGCCGACCGCCGCAGCACGGTTAGATGGCTGTGGTGACGACAATCGAGATCGATACCCCGGCCGGACCCATCGATGCGCTGCTCGACGTCCCCGACGGGCAGGGGCCCTGGCCGGGCGTGGTGGTGATTCACGACGCGATGGGTTACGGACCGGACAAGCAGTCGATTAACAGCCATATCGCCGCGGCGGGTTACGTCGCGCTGACCCCGAACATGTTCGCGCGGGGTGGCTGGGCGCGATGCGTCACCAAAGTCATGCGGGACCTACTGACCAAACGCGGACGCGCTCTGGATGACGTGTTGGCGGCCCGTGACCATTTGCTGGCGCTACCGGAATGCACCGGCCGCGTGGGCATCGCGGGGTTCTGCATGGGCGGTGGGTTCTCATTGGTCATGTCGCCCAAGGGTTTTGCCGCCTCGGCACCGTTTTACGGCACTCCCCTGCCCCGCGAGCTCAGCGAAACGCTGGGCGGGGCCTGCCCGATCGTGGCCAGCTTCGGCGGCCGTGATCCGCTAGGCGTCGGCGCGCCCAAAAAGCTGCAACGGGTGCTCGACCAAAAAGGCATCACCAACGACGTCAAGGTCTATCCGGGTGCCGGGCACAGCTTCGCCAACAAGCTGCCCGCCCAGCCGCTGCTCCGGATTGCCGGATTCGGCTACAGCCAGGCCGCCACCGAGGATGCGTGGGCGCGGGTCTTCGCATTCTTCGGCGAACACCTGCGAGAGCCCGCGTAAATCAGTTCGCCGGGCGCAGTTCCAAGCCGACGTTGTTCTGCATGCCGCCGCGCAACCTGCTGAAAAAGTTGAAGACCCGACCGATCACCCCGTACTCGCGGGCGATCGCGTCGTAAACGGCAGCCGTGTGGGATTTGTCGAGGATGGTCGCGGTCGCCTCGAGCGGTTCGCTTTTCGGGCGACCGCGGATATCGCACACGGCCAGCGTGACCCGCGGGGTATTGCGGATTCGCTTCACCTTCCACGCCTTCCCCTCGCTGATGACCAGCAGGCGGTCGCCTTCGGAGGCGGCCCAGACCGGAGTCGGCTTGGGCCGGCCGTCTTTGGTGAACGTCGTCAGCAGAACGTATTGCGCGTTGGCGACGTCGGCGAAACTTGGGGGCACCGCGTCAGTCTAAAGGTCTTCCGGGTGCAGATAGCCGATGATCGATTTGCCGAACCGCGCAGCAATTCATCGTTTGCGTGTGCCACATCTCTGTTGCCGCGGCCTGCGTGTCGGCGTACGGCCAGTCGGGCAACTGGGTGGCGTCATCGCCACTGCGCGGCGTCCAGGAGATCGGTGCACCGTGCCCGCCCGGCCAGGACGCCGCAGCACAGTCTCCCGACGGACGGGGACTGATGTGCGTGCTCAACCAAGGGTGGCAGCCGGGTCCCTAGGCCGGTCCGCCGTACTGCCAGACGAAGTCATGAGTGCCGGTCATCA
This sequence comes from Mycobacterium sp., assembly GCF_049673265.1. Taxonomy (GTDB): domain Bacteria; phylum Actinomycetota; class Actinomycetes; order Mycobacteriales; family Mycobacteriaceae; genus Mycobacterium. Next base: position 10,648 of record NZ_JBATXN010000025.1, read on the forward strand.
TCGGGTTGCACCACATCGGCTTCCCCTGGGCATCCGTCGTTGTTGCGTGCAATGCCGAGCAGGGATCGCCCGGCGCTGGCGGATCGGCCTGCGCTACCCCGCCTGCGAGGACTAAACCGATTGGTACAACAGCTATCACAATCGCGGCGCTGACTACGCGACGAGCATTCATGGCCGATACCCTCCTTTTCGGGCTCTGAGGTGCGCGATCGACGGTAGCTGGTGTTCGAATGCCATCGCGGCGAAATGGCATGTCTGCAGCACCGGCAGCGCCCCGAGGTTCTTCGAG
>NZ_JBATXN010000026.1:0-4895 GCF_049673265.1 Mycobacterium sp.
GTGTTCGACCCACTGTTGAAGGCGCTGGGGGCCGACCAGATCAGGTTTCGCGCATCGCTGTGCGCCTCCCAAGTGGTCGGTCTGGGCATCATGCGCTACGGGGTGCGGGTCGAGCCGATCCAGTCAATGGATGTCGATACCCTGGTTGACGCGGTGGCGCCCACGTTGCAACGCTATCTCGTTGGCGAGATCTCCTGATTTATTCGACTGCATAAGCGATTTGACCGCCGACGATCGTCGCGGCGACCATGCCGGCATCCAACTCGGCCAGCGCCGTTTCGGGCGATACGTTCAGCACGCAGAGGTCCCCCGGCTCGCCCGGCGCAATGATACGTGCCCGGGTCGGCTGATCGGGGTATCCGAAGAACATGCTCAAAGCTGTTCGCGCGGATACCCGTTCATTGCTGCCCAGCACGACTCCGCTGGGAGTGGCGCGGCGCACGGCCGCCCGCATGGCCGCCCACGGGTCAGGTTGGCCGAAGGGCATATCGGTCGATAAGGCCACCGGCACGTGCGCCTGTCGCAACGACGCCACCCGCCACAGCTCATCGTGCTCTTCGGCGGGAACGTCATCGAGGTACTGATCGCCGCGCTCGGCAATGAAATTGGGTTGGGTTATCACGGTCACCGCGAGTTCGGCGAGGTCGGCGATGCAGTCCGCCGGCGTCACGGCGGCGTGTTCGATACGGTCGCGCGGGTGGGTGCCGGCTTGGCGCAGCGCTGCGATCGTCACCAGCAGTTGGGCTGCGGTCACGCAGTGGATGGCAACCGGCCCGCCACCGCGGTGCCGGTCGGCGATCCAGTCAGCGAGCTGCTCGAGGTCCAGGTCGTCTTCGTGCAGGATGCGCTTGCCGGGGGCCAGGCAGTGCACGTGTTGGCGCAGTTCGCCCCGCCGATGCAGTTCGGCTAACCGTACGATGTCGCCGGCATCGAGATCCGGTGTGGCATCGGTGATTCCGGTGATTCCGTAGCGGCTCAACCGAGTGCTCAAGTCGGCCAGGCGGGTTTGGCCTCGGCTGAGCGCGTCCGACCACGAGCCCGTGCTGCGCAGCCGGCCGTCGACGTGGTCCGCCAGGCCAATCCGACCCAGGCCCGCCGAGTTGAGCATCCACAGCACCCCACTGCGGTGCTGCACGCGCAGCGGCACGGACGGAACAATGGCGTCCAGCGCCGCCCGGTCCAGCGGCCCGGCAACAGAATCGTGGTAGCCGACGGCACGGATCCAACCGTCCTCGCCGGCTTCGGCGCGCGCCAACACGCCAGCCAGGGTGGCGCGGTCGCGCACCTGCGGCGGCCCGACTCGAACCGAGCTCGCTGTGGCAGCCGCCGAATGCAGATGCACGTGGTGATCGTGCAGGCCGGGCAGCACGGTTCCGCCGGCAGCGTCGAGCACGTCCTCGCCCGCTCGCGGCTCCAACGTCTCGGCGATCTCGTCGATGCGGGCGCTCACCCGCAGGTCGACGACCACCCCGTCCAGCGTCGTCGCCCGCTGAATCAGCATGGCGCACAAAGCCTCTCGGATACGATGTGGCGCACGGCGCTGTTGTCGGCTCCCAGCGGCGGTGCTGACAGGCTGGGCGCCGGCGGCTGGGGCGGCGCGACAAACACGGTGGACGTCGACGCGGTCGCCGGCAGTGCGGCATACCTCGCTGCAACCTGTGCCATCGATACGTCGATCAGCTCGCCGCCGCCGCGGCGCAGCGACTGCCCCACCGCCCGGGCGGCCTCCAGCCCGCTCAGCGGGTCGGCGATGGCGTCGCCGCAGAACACCGGCCCATCTGTGCCATCACCGACCAGCCCGCCCGCCACCGCGGCGTCGTCGCCGAAAGCCGCACGGTGCGGCCGGCCACGATGGCCGCTGATTCGCAACCAGATCCGTCCCGACTGTCCAGGCAGGTCGTCGGCGCTCAACTGGCGGCGGCGCAGCGCCGCGGGGCGAGAGCCCTCGATGACGATGTCGGCGGTGGATAGCAACTGGCGCAGCGCATCATCGTCGTCGTCGAAATCGAGTGCATAGGACAGCTTCCCGAAGTTCATCCAATCGAAGAACTTGGCGTCGCCGCTCCGGGTGCCGTCGGGTCGCCTCGGGCTTTCCACCTTGACGACGACGGCCCCGGCGCGGGCGAGCAGCTGTGCGCACAACGGGCCCGCCCACAACGACGACAGATCGGCCACCAGCAAGTCGTCCACCGGTCGTGGCCCAACGCGGCTCCAACACCGCCGCACCGTCGGTGGCTCAGCGCCGACTTCGCCCAGACCGGCCACCGGGACATCCAGCAGCTGGCCGCGGGCCACCACGGCCTCGGTCGAACGCGTTGCCGCCCAATCAGAAAGCGCAAGCCATGGGTCGTCGGGCACGGTGTCGGCTTCCAGCAGTGCCGGCAGCGTCGTGACGTCATCCGGTCTCGGTAGCGCCACCGCGCACCAGCCGTCCGTGGTGGCCAGTAGTCGGGTGGCGCCGCCCGCGGAGACGCGGCCGCGCCTTGTCAGCCCAAGGATCGCTGCGCGGCCCGCCAATATGGTGGCGGCGTCGACGCCGACACCGAATAGTTGCGCGATGTCGGCGGCTACCCTGCGGGCTTCGGCCAGCACGCCGGCGCGACAGAAGTCCGGCTCTCCGTCAGCGGGGCCCGTCAAATACGCCAGCCCGCTGCCGGCCCAGTCCGACACCGTGTCCACGCCACCATTGTGCGCGCCACCGGTTAGCGGGTCAGAACTGCAGGGCGGTGAAACGCCAGTCCAGTACCTGCCTGGGCTCATCATGCGAGTTGCTGACGGCGTACACCAGCGACCGCAACCCCAGCACTCCGCCGTTGTCGGTCGGTTCGGCGGAATCGACATGCAGCTCGCTGTAGAGGGTGTCACCTTCATACACCGGAGCGGTGTGGTCACAGGACTGCCAGCCCAGCACGGTGGCCAGATTGGGCAACAGCCGACTGGCTTGCGCCAGCGCCAGCCCGATGGTGTGGCCACCGTAGACCAACCGGCGGCCGCCGATCCGCGAATCATGGTGCACCGAGGCGATATTCAGTGTCAGGCGAGCCAATTCTGGTGCGCTGGTGACTACATCGGCACTGCTGCGCAGCACGGTGCCCGCCAGAGTGGCATTGAAGTGCGGCCCAGGAATCCGCTCGCGGAACACGTCGCCGTCCCATTCGTCGGCAGCTGACGGCGGCGGGGCCAGATCGGCACCGACTTTCGACAAGTCGTCGGCGTGATCCGCGTCGTTCGGGCCAGCATCCGGGCTCAGCGGCAGCATCGCGCAGCGGTAGAAGTCCAGGATCAGCCGATCGACCTGGTCGATGGTTGTCATTCGCAGTGCCACCAACCCGGTGGGCGCCCTGCCCGGCTTGGCCGAGTTCTTCTTCAGGCCCACCACCTCGGTGCGGGTGAACAGGGTGTCGCCGATAGCCGGGAAGCGGTAGAACGCCAACCCGCGGTAGAACAGGTTGGCCTTCACATGTTGGGTCACCAGCGTCGATTGGCCAATCGCGACGTCGCAAACCAGTCCGGGGTGGGCCAGCGGCGCAGCTGAGCCGGTGACCGCCACCGACAGCTCGGTGTCCAGCGGCAACCGCAACCGATCGCCGAGGATGCTCTGGTGCACGGCGGCCATGCCGTGGGTCAGCGTCATCGAGGGCGCGCCGGCAAAGACCTGGCCGGCCTGCAGTTCGTCGAAGTACGGTCCGCCGGTCATCGGGTTCCCCGCCGTGTCAGCATTGCGGCATGGCGCTGAATCGCGCCGGCGACGATGCAGTGGGGGCGCCCCCAGCCGCGCAGCGGCGAGGGGGACGAAGCGATGAGGAGGAGCGGCGCTTGAATGACGATGAGGCGATGCTGGTCGAGACGGTGCGTCAGTTTGTCGACAAAGAGGTCAAGCCGACGGTCCGTGAGCGCGAGCATGCCAACGAGTATCCCGAAGCGTGGATCGAGGCGATGAAGCGCATCGGCATCTACGGGCTGGCCATCGCCGAGGAGTATGGTGGCGCGCCGGTGTCGATGCCGTGCTATGTGGAAGTGACCCAGGAGTTGGCGCGCGGCTGGATGAGCTTGGCCGGCGCGATGGGTGGGCACACGGTGGTGGCCAAGCTGTTGGGCTTGTTTGGCACCGAGGAGCAAAAGCAACGCTATCTGCCGGCGATGGCCACCGGGGCGCTGCGGGCCACGATGGCGCTGACCGAGCCCGGCGGTGGCAGCGATCTGCAGAACATGGCGACTACCGCGCTGCCAGACGGCAACGACCTTGTGGTGAATGGCTCGAAGACGTGGATTTCTAATGCGCGTCGTTCGGGGTTGATCGCGCTGCTGTGTAAGACCGATCCGGCCGCCAATCCGCGGCATCAGGGAATGTCGGTGCTGCTGGTCGAGCACGGGCCGGGGCTGACGGTGTCGGCCGATCTGCCCAAGCTGGGCTACAAGGGCGTGGAGACCTGCGAGCTGTCGTTCGACGGCTATCGCGCGCCGGTCTCGGCGATTCTCGGCGGGGTAGCGGGTAAGGGTTTTTCGCAGATGATGAAAGGCCTTGAGACTGGGCGCATTCAGGTGGCGGCGCGGGCGCTGGGGGTGGCCACCGCGGCGCTGGAGGACGCGCTGGCCTACGCCCAGCAGCGCGAGAGTTTCGGCGAGCCGATCTGGAAACACCAGTCGGTCGGCAACTATCTAGCCGACATGGCGACCAAACTCACCGCCGCTCGCCAGCTCACCCGCTATGCCGCCGAGCGTTACGACAGCGGCCAGCGCGCCGACATGGAGGCCGGGATGGCCAAGCTGTTCGCCTCCGAAGTCGCGATGGAAATCGCGCTCAACGCAGTACGCATCCACGGCGGCTACGGCTACTCCACCGAATACGACGTCGAGCGCTACTTCCGCGACGCCCCGCTGATGATCGTCGGCGA
>NZ_JBATXN010000027.1:0-4105 GCF_049673265.1 Mycobacterium sp.
GTGTGGAGCTACGCCCACGTCCCGAACGGCTATACCGGCGATGCGACCGAGGCGATCATCGCCCAGATCGAGCGGTTCGCCCCCGGTTTCCGGGAACGCGTCGTCGGCCACACCGTGCGCTCGACGACCCAGATGGCCACCTACAACCCCAACTTTGTCGGCGGCGATATCATGACCGGCGCCAAGGACATTCGCCAGCTCACGTTCGGTCCACGAATGACGCTGTCGCCGTACAGTATTGGAGTACCGGGCATGTATATCTGCTCGGCAGCCTCCCCACCGGGGCCCGGCGCGCACGGCATGTGCGGCGCCAACGCGGCCAGCGAAGCACTCGCCTACCTCAACCGGTAGCGCGGCTAGAGCAGCCTGGCCTGTTCGGGCTGCGGCTCGGCCGGCTCGAGCAACTCGGGCCCGTTGTTGCGCACGCTGTTGACCAATGTCGAGATCTCGCGCATCTCGATGCCGTGCACATCCGGCGGGGCGGCCAACAATTCGGTGTCGGCGGGGACGTCGGGGTCCAGCCAGCGATCCCAATCGGGTTCGCGAACGATCAACGGCATCCGGTCGTGGATCTCGCCGAGCGCGCCGACCGCATCGGTGGTGATGATCGTGCAGCTCAGCAACGGGCTTGCCTCCTTGGCCGGCTTCCATACCGACCACAAGCCCGCCGCGAACAGCATTTCGCCGTCGGCGCGGTGCAGGTAGAACGGGGTCTTGCGGGTTTTCTTGCCGCTGTCAGTGGCCGGGTTGGCCCGCCATTCGTAGTAGCCGTCCATCGGCACCAGGCAGCGTTTGGATTTGGCGCTCGAGCGAAACGCCGGCGAGGTGGTGACCTTGTCGGCCCGAGCGTTGATCAACTGCGGACCCTTGGGCTCCGGCGCACCGTCAGCTCCTGCCTTGACCCACGGCGGTACCAGCCCCCAGCGCATCAGGCGCACGCGTCGGGTGGGTTCGTCATCGGGTTCGTCGTGACGACGCACGACGGTGGTGATGGTCGTGGTGGGCGCGACGTTGTAGTTCGGGCCGGCCGATTCGGTAGCCCGCGCCTCGTTGATCGCCTGGATCTTTTCGGCCAGCGCCGCTGGATCTGTCGTGACCGCGAATCGTCCACACATACCTCCATAGTGCCCGTAGGCAATGATGGACACGTGAACACCTGGGCTGCCCCGCACACGCAGCAGCCGGTGTGCGCGACGGTGACGGTGCCGGGCTCGAAATCCCAGACCAACCGGGCCTTGGTGCTCTCGGCGCTGGCCGCTGCGAACGGCGGGGTTTCGACGATCAGCGGCGCGTTGCGCAGCCGCGACACCGACCTGATGATCGGCGCGCTGGGCGAGTTGGGCCTGCTGGTCGAGGGGGCAGCAGCAGAGCTGACGGTCAGCGGGAAGATCGCCCCGACGGCCGACGCCCGGATCGACTGCGGGCTGGCCGGCACGGTGTTGCGCTTCGTCCCGCCGGTGGCGGCGCTGGGAGCCGTCGCAGTGACCTTCGATGGCGACGAGCAGGCCCGGGTCCGGCCGATCGCCCCATTGCTCGAAGCGTTGCGCGGCCTGGGCGTCGATATCGACGGCGACGGCTTGCCGTTTCAGGTGCGCGGCGTCGGATCGGTCACCGGCGGGACGGTGAAAATCGATGCCTCGGCGTCGTCGCAGTTTGTCTCCGGCCTATTGCTATCCGGTGCGTCCTTCACCGAAGGCCTGATCGTGCAGCACGTCGGTCCGACGCTGCCCTCGGCACCGCACGTCGCAATGACGGTGGCGATGCTGCGCCAAGCCGGCGTCGACGTCGACGACACCACACCCGACCGTTGGCAGGTGCGACCGGGCGTCGTGGCGGCCCGGCACTGGCATATCGAACCGGACCTGTCCAACGCCGTCCCATTTATTGCCGCGGCCGTCGTCAGCGCAGGCACGGTGCGCATCACCGACTGGCCGGCGCACAGCATCCAACCCGCCGAGACGATTCTGAGCATCCTGAGGCAGCTGAATTCTGTTGTGAAGCAGTCTGATTCGTACCTCGAGGTGCAGGGTCCGCAATCCTACGGCGGCTTCGATGTGAATCTGCGCGACGTCGGTGAGCTCACCCCGGCAGTGGCAGTGCTCGCAGCGCTGGCCACCCCGGGCTCGGTGTCACGGCTGTCCGGCATCGCGCATTTGCGCGGCCACGAAACCGACCGCCTGGCGGCGCTGAGCACCGAAATCAACCGGCTGGGCGGCAATTGCTCGGAAACCGCAGATGGCCTGGAGATCACAGCAACACCACTGCGGCAAGGGATTTGGCGGTCGTATGCCGATCATCGGATGGCGACGGCCGGCGCGATCGTCGGGCTCCGGGTCGCCGGCGTCGAGGTCGATGACATCGCCACCACCGCCAAGACGCTGCCGGATTTCCCGCGGCTGTGGACCGACATGATCGGGAAGTCCAGCGGTTGAGGCCGGGCGACTACGACGAGTCCGACGTCAAGATCCGCTCGGGACGGGGTTCGCGACCGCGGACGAAGACCCGCCCCGAGCATGCCGACGCGAAATCGGCCATGGTGGTCAGCGTGGACCGCGGCCGCTGGGGCTGTGTGCTCGACGGCGACCCTGACCGCCGGGTCACCGCTATGCGGGCACGAGAACTGGGCCGCACCCCGATCGTCGTCGGTGATGAGGTCGACGTGGTCGGCGACCTTTCCGGCCGGCCGGATAGCTTAGCCCGCATCGTGCGGCGTGGCCCGCGGCGAACAGTGTTGCGGCGCACCGCCGATGACACCGATTCCACCGAGCGGGTTGTCGTCGCCAACGCCGATCAACTGTTGATCGTAGTGGCGCTGGCCGACCCGCCGCCGCGCACCGGCCTGGTTGATCGGACGCTGATCGCGGCGTATGCCGGCGGGCTGACACCGATCCTGTGCCTGACCAAGAACGACTTGGCGCCGGCCGCCCCGTTCGCCGAGCAATACGCTGACCTCGAACTCAACGTGGTCACGGCCGGCCGCGACGATCCGCTGGACGCCGTCGCCCCGTTGCTGGTCGGGAAAATCACAGTGCTGCTTGGTCATTCCGGGGTGGGCAAGTCGACGTTGGTGAATCGCCTTGTGCCCGAGGCGCATCGAGCAGTCGGCGAGGTGACCGATATCGGCCGGGGCCGGCACACTTCGACGCAATCGGTGGCGCTGCCATTCAATGACACCGGCTGGGTGATCGATACGCCGGGGATCCGCTCGTTCGGGCTGGCCCACATCCAACCCGACGACGTGATCGTCGCGTTCTCCGATCTGGCCGAAGCCATCGAGAACTGCCCGCGCGGCTGCGGACACATGGGTCCACCCGCGGATCCCGAGTGTGCCCTGGACGCCCTGACCGGCCCGGCCACCCGTCGCGTCGCGGCGGCACGGCGACTGCTGGCCGCGCTGCGCGAGGCCTGAACTTCAGCTTTCGGCCTGCGACCGAACCTGCTCGAGATTGGCCGCCATGTTCTGCTGCCATTCGGCAAGGCGGCGGGAGATGATTCTGGCCTCCTTCTCCGGTTGCGCGAGGATCGCAGGAGTCAGACCCGATGGGCCTGGCCCCATCCGTCCCCACTGCCGAACCAGCACACCATCACTGGCTGGCTCGACCTCGAATCCCCATGTGGCGCTTACCCCTTCGGGTCCGGTGACGTTATATACCCAACGGCGTTCGTTTTCGACTTCGACGATCTCGCAGACCGTCGCCCAGTCACCGAACGCCTCATGCTTGTTGCGACCGCGAAACCGTGCACCGACTTCGACCGCGTTGGCATCGTCAAGCCACTCAACGGCCTGCAGCTCCGACGAACAACGCGCGGGCAGGTTGATGTCGGTCACCAGCTCCCATGCGGTAGATACGTCACACCGAACGCGCTGTGTCACTTCGAGTGTGGGCTGATCGCGGTATCGCACCCTTGTAGCATGCCAGGGATGAAGGTCGGCGCGATGATCGAACCCCGCTTACCGGGCGCGGCGGAGTTCGCAATCGCCGCCGAAAGGATCGGTGTGACGTCGTTGTGGGTTCCCGAAGTCTGGGGCTACGACGCGCTGACCGGGCTGGCCTACCTGGCCGCCAAGACGTCGTCGATCAAACTCGGAACGTTTGTCGTGCAG
>NZ_JBATXN010000028.1:0-4446 GCF_049673265.1 Mycobacterium sp.
ACTTGATAGTGTCCCTGACCAGTTCGACACGTTGGACGTAGGGCGAGCTGAACGTCGTTGGTGAAGCCATCATATTTTCCTTTTTTGGTCGAGCATCTTTGCTCGCAACCGAGCTGCCCGATACCTACAACGTTACGCCGCTTTTCGTCACTTGGACCAGTACGGACACCCGGAATCCATTAGGTCCCAGAGCCACTCAGCCAACCGACACCAGTAGGTCGATCGATCCTCTCAGCAGCGCATGTCGACAACCGCCGACTCCTCCAACTTGTCGAGAGTAATTGCACCTTGTGGTTGTCGAAAAGCGCGATATCCGCGCCATTGCACCCGGTGGCCATGCGCGTCAGAGGCTGCCGCTGCGTCGCCAACGTCCTATTCACCACCCCCGGCGGCCCGTTCCGGGTCGAAGGCGAGAAGGTAGAGTGACAGGATTGGGACCAATCAGGCCCCCATGATGAAGGGCCTCAGTGATGTCCGATAAATCTCCTCGGCAAACCATGAGCAAGAAGTCTGGAAAGTCACTGAAGGAGAAACGCGCCGACAAGCACGCCAAGGCTGCCCTCCACACGGCGTCCACCGATGCGTTATTTCACGACAAGAAGCGCTGAGGAACAACGACTTTCACCGCACGCCCTATTTGGGCGGTTGCGGCGCGGATGAGGAATTCGGATGCCGTCGTGGCGATGTCCAGTGGCCCGACGACCGAACTAAGTTGTCGCCCTGGGCGTTTGATTCGGCGAGGGTATTGCCCCACTAGCGTGGGACCGTTCGGCCACCGCGGTTCGGCTGGCGGGCCGCTGCGGATCCTGGGCGGGGCCGCGGAGTGAGGGTACTGCCGGTCGTCATCCTCAGCGGCCTGTGCTCTCTTTATCTGGCGTATGCGCCGCAGGTCGGCCAGGCCATCCCCGGTGACGTCGGCTTTCTGAGGCTGCCCGGCTTCGACTGGCCCACCGACCCGTCCTGGTTGTACCGGCTGACCCAAGGTGTGTACGTCGGTTCGGGGCAGGTGCTCATCCCGTGTTTGTTGCGATTGGGCCTCGCCGCCCAACGAAGCAGCCGCGTTTGCCGTTTGACGGCGGACCCGCGGGGTACGCTCCGAAAATGACGCGACGACCGACCATGGCCTCCCGCGCAAGGTGGTTGCTACGAGCCCGACCCGGGGACTACATGCTGGCGCTAAGCGTCGCGACGGCTTCGCTGCCCGTGGTGGGCAGGCGGCTGGAACCGCTGGGTAGCGTCACCGCGATGGGTGTCTGGGGCTACCGGCACTTGCCCGACTTCCTGTCTACCTCGGCGAAGTCATGGCTGAAGCCGGGCGTGGGCGAGATCCGTCAGGCAGACCGTGATAAGACCCAGGCGGTCTTAGACGCTGCGTTGCGCGGCATCGTGTCGGGCAAAGATCTGGAGATCCACTGGCCGGCGCCGGAGCGCACGCCACCGTTTCGGAAGGCACTGCAACACCGTCGCTACCTGCACCGCACATCGGTGCGCTACGGCAAGCACCCGGTGCAACTGCTAGACGTCTGGCGTCGCAAGGATCTGCCAGTCCGGCCAGCGCCGGTGCTGATTTTTGTACCCGGCGGTGCTTGGGTGCACGGCGGGCGCACGCTGCAGGGCTACGCGCTGATGTCGCATCTGGCCGAGCAGGGTTGGGTGTGTCTGTCGGTGCAGTACCGGGTCGCGCCGCACCATCGCTGGCCCGCCCACATCACCGACGTCAAAACCGCCATCGCATGGGCGCGCGCCAACGTCGACAAATTTGGCGGCGACCGTGATTTCATTGCGGTAGCGGGCTGTTCGGCCGGCGGACACTTGTCCGCGCTGGCCGGCCTCACCGGCAATGACCCCGACATGCAGACCGACTTGCCGACCGGTTCAGACACCTCGGTGGATGCCGTGGTGGGAATTTACGGCCGCTACGACTGGGAAGACCGCTCGACTGTCGAGCGGGCCCGTTTCGTCGATTTCCTGGAACAGGTGGTTGTCAAGCGCAGGATCGATCGCCATCCCGAGATCTTCCGCGACGCTTCGCCGATCGCCCGGGTACATCCGGAAGCCCCACCATTCTTGGTGATTCACGGCAGCAACGACAGAGTGATACCGATAGCGCAGGCGCGCAGCTTCGTCGAGCGACTGAGGTCGGTTTCGCGGTCGGTGGTCAGCTACGTGGAATTGCCCGGCGCGGGGCACGGTTTCGATCTGACTGACGGGGCCCGAACCGGCGCGGTGGCGACCGCGGTGGGGCTGTTCCTCAACCAGGTTCACCGCAACCGGATGATCGCGGCCAAAGAGGTTATCTAGCAGCCCGCCGACGGTAAGGTCCCTCCAGGAGGGAGGCACGCAGGTGAAAAGGCTCAGCGGCTGGGATGCGGTGCTGCTCTACAGCGAGACACCGAACGTTCATATGCACACACTGAAAGTCGCCGTGATCGAGTTGGATCTCGACCGCCGCGACTTCGGTATCGACGCGTTTCGCAGGGTCATCCACAGCCGGCTGCACAAGCTGGAGCCGTTCTGCTACCAGCTGGTCGACATTCCGCTCAAGTTGCACCACCCGATGTGGCGGGAAAGCTGCGAAGTCGACCTCACATACCACATTCGGCCCTGGCGGCTGCCCGCGCCGGGCGGTCGCCGTGAGCTCGACGAAGCGATTGGGGAGATCGCCAGCACGCCGTTGGACCGCAGCCGGCCGCTGTGGGAGATGTATTTCGTCGAGGGTCTGGCCGACCACCGAATCGCCGTGGTCGGCAAGATCCACCACGCGCTTGCCGACGGGGTTGCCGCGGCGAACCTCCTGGCTCGCGGCATGGACCTACAAGCCGGGCCGCAGGTCGGTCGGGGCTCGTATGCGCCTGACCCGCAGCCGACTAAGGGGGAGCTGTTGCGTTCGGCGTTCGGCGACCACCTGCGTCACGTCGGGCGGATTCCCGGGACGATCAAGTACACCGCCGAAGGCGTCGGACGGGTGCGTCGCAGCGCCCGCAAGCTGTCTCCCGAGCTGACCCGGCCGTTCACGCCGCCGCCGACGTTCATGAATCACATGCTCACGCCTGAGCGCAGGTTCGCCACAGCCACCTTGGCACTGGCTGACGTCAAGGAGACCGGCAAGCGGGTCGGAGCCACGATCAACGACATGGTGCTGGCGATGTCGACCGGCGCGCTGCGCAACCTGCTGCTGCGCTATGACGGTAAAGCTGACCACCCGCTGTTGGCCTCGGTGCCGATGAGCTTCGACTTCTCGCCGGACCGGATCTCCGGAAACCGTTTTAGCGGGGTACTGGTGGCACTGCCCGTCGACGCCGACGACACCCTGCAGCGGGTCCAACGCTCCCATGACAACGCCGTCTCGGCCAAGGAGAGCCACCACCTGATGGGACCGGAGTTGGTCAGCCGATGGGCCGCCTACTTTCCTCCGGCGCCGACCGAGTCGCTGTTTCGGTGGCTAGCCAGCCGCGACGGGCAGAACAAGGTGCTCAACCTCAACATCTCCAATGTTCCCGGTCCGCGCGAACACGGGCGGGTCGGCGGCGCATTGGTCACCGAAATCTATTCGGTGGGACCGTTGACCGCCGGCAGCGGCCTCAATATCACGGTATGGAGCTACGTCGACCAGCTCAACGTCTCAGTCCTTTCCGACAGTGCCACTCTCGAGGACCCGCACGAGGTAACAGACGCCATCATCGATGAGTTCGTCGAAATCCGCCGCGCGGCAGGGCTTTCCGAAAAGCTAACGGTCATCGAGCACGCGATGACGCAGGCTTAATCAGCCAACCGTGCCAACAGGTCGCGGCGGACGATCTTGCCGGTGCTGCTGCGCGGCAGCTCGTCGAGCACGACGATCTCGCGGGGAACCTTGTAGTTGGCCAGGTTGTCACGGACATGCTGCTTGAGACCATCGAAGGTGACTTCGGCGCCCGGTGTCGGTACGACGAAGGCCGCCAGCCGTTGCCCGTACTGTTCATCGTCGACGCCTAGCACCACGGCTTCGGCGACATCCGGGTGAGCCGCTAACGTCTTTTCCACTTCGATCGGATAGACGTTCTCGCCGCCGGAGACGATCATTTCGTCGTCGCGCCCGACCACATACAGTCGCCCGGCCTCATCTAGCCTGCCCACGTCTCCGGATGCCATGAATCCCTCATGGAAGTTCTTGCCCGCACCGGAGGTGTAGCCGTCGAAGCGGTTGGAGTTGCGCACGAAGATCTGACCGACCTCGCCGGTCGGCACCGGGCGAAGCTCGCTGTCCAGGATGCGAATCTCGGTGCCGATAGCGGGTTTTCCCGCGGTATCCGGCGCGGCCCGCAAGTCTGTGGGTGTTGCGGTGGCGATCATGCCGGCTTCGGTGGCGTTGTAGTTGTTGTAGATGATGTCGCCGAATTCGTCCATGAACCGGGTGACGACGTCGGGGCGCATCCGCGATCCGGATGCGGTGGCGAACCGCAGCGA